>NZ_JBHHMJ010000510.1:0-9894 GCF_042136455.1 Stenotrophomonas sp. 3diitr2024 | reverse complement strand
GGTGAGCCGAGCATAGGCTCGGCTCTACGGCAGCAGCCAGGGGTCAGAGCCCACTGCCATGGCAATGGGATCCGACCCCGCTGCACGCCCGCTTACCAGGCCATGCGCAGGCCCACCTGGCCACCCACGTTGCGATAGCCGCCTTCGCCGCGCTGCACGCTCACGCCGCCCCACGCACCCCAGCGCTGGCCCAGCTTCAGCTCGGCACCGGCCTGCATCTCGTAGCGGTTGCGTGGCAGGTCCGCGCCCAGCGTCTCACCGTTGAACTGCAACGTGCTGCTGCCGCTGCCACGCAACCAGTTCACGCCCAGGTACGGCTGCACCGTGTTGCCGGCTGCAGTGCCGTGACCGAACACGCGCACGCCCAGGCGCCCGCTCAGGCCACCGGCATCGGCTTGGTCGACCACCGTGCCATTGCTCTCCACGTGCCGATCGGCGCGGAAGTCGACATGGCTCAGCTGCAGCTGCGGCTGCACGTACAGCGCGCTGGTGGGGCCCTGCCACACGGTGAAGGTGTAGCCGGTCTCCAGCGACGCACTGGCCATGCCTGAGTCATAGCGCTCCGGTTCCAGGCCGATGCCCTGCACCCGGTTGTCGAAGCGGCCGTACTGCAGCGCTGCGTCCACGTAGGCACCTTGCGCGCCTCCAGCATCCTGCAGCCAGGTGCCGTATACACCCACTGCGTTGCCACGCACCCGGCCGGTGGCGCTGTAGCCGGTCAGCCGCGAGACGGCACGATTGTCGGCGCGGCCGCTGCCGAGCATGACGCCGAACGCGGCATTGCCACGCTGCAGCAGATCGCTGCCGATCTGCAGCACCGAGGCGGCGCCGTCCACCGACAGCTGACTGCCGACCGCGCTGGAATCGGCCTGCTGCCGGCCCACCCGTGCCCAGGCCTGGCGCTCAGTGCCCCACGAACGGGTGCCGATGCGCTCATGCATGCGGTGTGCAAACAGGTTGATCGCTGCAGACTGGTTGGCCAGGTAGGCACCGGCCTCCGGGCGCAGTACCGGCGGCGGCAGGATCGGATCGACTGGATCCACCGGGTCCACAGGGTCGGTCGGATCGATCGGATCCGGGCCAGGATCGACCACGCATCCTGGCCCGGCCGGGTTGTCCTTGCAGGCATCAAACCACTGCGAACGCAGGTACCAGTTGCCATCGGAAGGATCGGTCACACCGCCCTTGAACAGGAAGTACTCGTACGACCCACCGACCGCACGCCCGGCCAGCGTGTAGCTCGCCAGGGACGCACCGTCGATCTCGATCAACCGGATGCCATCCACCGTGGGCGCCCCCACACCGCCCATGTTCTTCACCAGGATGCTTGCATCGCCCGAGCTGTCGCCGCGCACATGCAGGCGGTCGATCGCGCTGTCATCGCCTGCCAGCGCGCCCTGGAACAGGAAGATGGCGTTCTCGCTGTGCAGGTCGCCGTCCACGGTGAGCGTGTTGAAGCGACCGGTGCCATCGGACAACGCCAGCCCGCTGCCAAGCACCTGCAGTCCACCAACCGTGGCATCGCCCGTGAGCGTCCACTGGCTGCCACCCTCGATCGCCAGCGTCTGCACCAGATCGGATGAACCCTGCCACAGCGAACCGTCGGCCAGGCGCGCATGCACTTCGGATTGCGGCACCAGCCCGGCGTCTTCATCTTCGGGAGTGATGACGATGTCACCCACCAGCTGCGAGCGACCGTCCAGCACCAGATCGAAGCGCCCGGCCACAGCGGCGTCCAACGCCAACCCGATGCCGTTGCCACCCGACACCAAGGCACCATTGGACAACGTCAGGCCCGGGTCGCGGCTGCTGCGCAGCCACACGCCGCCGTGCTGCGCACTCACCAGCGAGCCGCCGTCGATGCGCATCCGACCGTTGTCGTTGATCACCGCCGCCCACGCGCCCTCGCCTTCGGTGCGCACATGGGTATTGGTCAGGGTCATTTCGCCTGTACCGCCCGACAACACACCGTGCGAGTTGATGCCGGTGGTGCGCACCACACTGTCGGACAAGTGCACGGTACCGCCCAAGCGCGCGATCGCGCCGATGGCGCCGTGTCCTTCGGTCAGGATGTCGGTCATGCCTGCGCTCACCTGCGGATTTTTCCCGCCGGAACCCTCCGCATACAGGCCGTGGCCGTTCTGGCCGAGCGTGCGCAATCGGCTGGACGCCACCCGGGCGGTTCCATCCAGCACCGAGATGGCCTGCCAGAACTCACCGTCCGCGGTGATCTCCGAGCCGTCCACATCCAGCTCACCCTTGCCCATCATCAGGATGCCAACACCATCGCGCGTGGTGATGGATGAGCCGAGCACGCTGGCCACGCCGTCGCGTTGGTTGATGTTGATGCCCACCGAATTGGTTTCGAGGCGGCTGTTGCGCATCGTCACCTCGGTGCCTGCAGTCATGTGAATGCCGTGATGCCCGGACATCTCAACACCCTCCAACAGCAACGTTCCGCTGCTGCCAGTGGCAAAACTGATCACACTGGCATTGGTTCCGCCGGCATGGATGCTGCCCCCGCGCATTTCGACGTCACCACCAATCATCAAACCGGCGCCGGAGCGCTCATGGCTGAGGTTGATGTCCACATCCTCCAGTATCGTTCTTCCCAATGCGGCCAATACCCCCGTAGCACCCGCGCCACGCCCATTGATCTGGACCGAGCGCAAGTGCACGTCCCCGCCGTTCTTGACCGACACACCGTAGCCACTCCCACCAATCTCGATGCGGGTCCGCTCTGCGACCACGTTGCCGGCATCCGCATCCAGTCCATTGGATTGGCTGGCATTGACCTCGATCACGCTATCCACCACATGCGCATTGCCACCCTTCACCGAGACACCGTGTGACAGCGCCGCGTGCGTGGTGATATGAACCTGATCCAGTACCAGCTGGCCACCCATTGCCTCGGCGCCATTGGATGCCGTGCCAAAGGTCTGTATACGCGTACCGGTGGCCTGCACCAGCCCGTCATTGGCGGCGGAGAGACCTGCAGCACCATAGCCGGTGGTGGTCGCACTCCCTTGCTGGAGCTCGACACGGCTCCCCGTGCCATCGGCCCGCGCGGCGGCCGCTCGCATGCCTTCGGTTCGAAGATTGACCTCACCTGCGGGAACGATGCTGCCGCCATTGATGGCATGGAACGCGTAGCCCGCAGGGTTGCCAGGCTCGACGGGTTCTGTGGTGGCGTAGTCACCCGCCGCTGGAGTCTGCTCGTCGCCGTCGGCAATGATCTGCTGCGCCAGCGCGGGTGCAGTTGAGGCCAGTGCGGCGGCCAACGACAGCGCCAGAGCGGATGGTTGGGAAATGGGGAAGTGCATGGCATGCCTCCGGAAAAGTGGGAGGCATGGTTGAAGATTGCTGCAGCCATAGACATCGAATCTCTTGCAATTCCGGGTGGCCGCAGCCGGCTACCACATGTAACTGAACACAATCTGGGGCGCGACAGCGGGTAAGCGTCCTTTGCAACTAGTTGCATGGTCGCGGTGCGGCGCCACGGAGAAACTGGGCCCCTCGCAGCACAGACTGACGCTAGTGCCACGAAATGACGTCACCCTCACGAAGTATTGACTTATAAGCCTACTGCCTGAATCGCCCCTAAGCCGGATTGCAGTCAGTGCCGAGCTGAACGTTTTTCTCGCCTATGGAGATGATCATGCAAGATCGTTGCCGACTGGTACCCCTGCCGATGCAGTCGCTGGCGCATTGCCTGCCGGCAGCGCTGGCCCTGCTGCCGGCATCCAATGCCTTTGCCGGTACGCTGGACGGCACAGAAGCCACGATCGAAGCGGGCACCCCCATTGAAGAATGGACGATTCGCAATGGCGCCTGGCTTGACCTGCAGGGTGCAGAAGCCATCAACGCTACTTCGGCCAGCATCGACAGCGACAGCACCTGGCTGATGACCGGCGACAGCAACGTCGGCCACCTGGCACTGGGCAATGGCAGCACGTTCAACACGCTCAGCGTGGATACCTTCGATGGCGCCGGTGGCACCCTACTGTTCAACACCCAGCTGAGTGACGACAGCTCGGCCACCGACAAGTTGATCATCAAGGGCGACGCCAACGGGCAGGCCAACGTGCGCGTGCTCAATGCCGGTGGCGCAGGCGCCAAGACCGAAAAGGGTATCGAGCTGATCCGCGTGGGCGGTGCATCGAATGCACAGTTCGACCTGCAGGACCGCGCGGTAGGGCTGCGTAGCCTGGGCGACAGCGGCCTGTCCGGCCGCGTGGGCCTGCGCCTGCAGGGCGAGGGCCGCAGTGCCGCCGGTGCGTCGGTCAGGCCGCACGTGGTGGCCAATCGCTGGTAGTCGTCTTGCCCGCCCTATCGCAGAGCGACGGGGTGGGCCTCTCCTTTCTCCAGCCTCTCGATAACGCCATGCTCAATCCGAACGCCCTCGTCCTTCCGACGAATCTCCGCTTGCACCCACTAGGTTCTGGCCTGTTGCTGGCGTTACTTGCCATGCATAGCAACGCGGCATTCTCCCGTGAACTGGTCGGTGAGTCCGCACTTGTCTCCGCCGGAGACCCCGTAGAGACCTGGACGCTGTACGCAGGCTCAAGCCTGCACGTACAGAACGCGGAAGCGCTCGGCATCGAGGCATTCGATGACAGCGTGGTCGAACTTGATGGTGCCACGATCAGCGATCCCTCCTCCTGGGAACCAGGCTCCGTGCTGCTGGGCGACACCTCGTCATTGACCGCACGCGACTCAACCTTCCGCGGCAAGGGCCTGATCGTGGCGGGCTCCGCCTCTGTGCACCTGACCGGCAGCCGCATCCTGGTGACACGCAGCGAAGGCCTGGACCCTTCCGCGATACAGTCCATCGGTGTGGATCTGAGTTCGGCAGTCCTCCAGGCTGTCGATGGCGTCGCGGTCATTGATTCAACCCTCATCCAGGTCGATGACGGAGGATCTACACCTTGGGACAATCAGGACGGTCTCGGGTTGCGCTTGGGTCATGGCCGGACTTCGATCCGGAATGGTTCCCGCATCGAGGCGGCCAACGTCGGCGCGCTGCTCTACGGTGACGATTACGCTACAGCTCCGGTGCGACTGACAGTCGACGCCTCGACGCTGAGCTCCGGCCGGGGGCCTGCCATACGGGTTGCCACGATGGGCGCACAGGATCGCTTCGAGATCACCCTCGCAAACGGCACACGTGTTCACGCAGGAAACGGGACGCTGCTACAGGTGGCTGCATATCGTCCTGGCAACCCTGGTCCTGCATCGATCAGGTTTGCCGTGGATGATTCGCGCGTGGCCGGCGACATTGTTCTGGACACGGCAGGTGTCAGCCATGGCGGACTGGATGTTCGCTTGCGCAACAAGGCACAGATCGATGGCCGCTTTATCAACGTCACCTCGGCCAGCATCGAAAGCGGCAGCACCTGGCTGATGACCGGCGGCAGCAACGTCGGCCACCTCGCCCTGGGCAGCACCGGCACCGTGGCGCTGGGCAACGGCAGCACGTTCAACACGCTCAGCATGGATACCTTCGATGGCGCTGGCGGCACCCTGCTGTTCAACACCCAACTGGGCGACGATGCCTCGGCCACCGACAAGCTGATCATCAAGGGCGATGCCAACGGCCAGGCCAACGTGCGCGTGCTCAATGCCGGCGGCGCAGGCGCCAAGACCGACAAGGGCATCGAGCTGATCCGCGTCGGCGGTGCGTCCAACGCGCAGTTCGACCTGCAGGGCCGCGCGGTGGGCGGGCAGTACGAGTACTTCCTGTTCAAGGACGCCACCAACGGCGACTGGTACCTGCGCTCGGATCCGTGTGATGCCGACCCCGCACTACCGCAGTGCCAACCGGTTGATCCTGTTGATCCTGTTGAACCGGTAGACCCGGTCGATCCCATTGACCCAGTCGACCCCACACCGGTGCTGCGCCCGGAAGCCGGCGCCTACCTGGCCAACCAGTTCGCGATGGGCCAACTGCTGCGCCATGGCTGGCGCGACCGCCAGGGCGGCAACACCTCCGCCGTTGAGGGCGTGCGTGGCTGGGCTCGCGTGGATGCCACGCAGAGCAAGCTGTCGGCGGTGGAAGACCAGCTGGACCTGCGCGTGGACCGCTCGCGCCTGCAGCTGGGCGCGGACATCGGCGTATTCGACAACGGCCAGGGCCGCGTCGGCCTGATGGGCACGCTGGCCAAGTCCGATGCCACCTCGCGTTCGCAGCTGACCGGCTACAGCGCACGCGGCAAGGTCAACGGCGGCGCGCTGGGCGTGTACGGCAACTGGAGCAACGATGCACTGTATGTGGATGCCAGCGTTCAGCGCGGCCAGTTCCGCAACCGCGTGCAGGGCGAAGGCCTGGCCGAGGAACGCTACGACTCGGACATCTGGCAGAGCTCGCTGGAAGCCGGCTACCGCTTTGGCGTCGGCCAGATCGGCAGTACCGCGCTGAGCCTGCAGCCGGAACTGCAGCTGGTCTACACCGACGCCAGCACCGATCGCCACGAGGAAACCAACGGCACCGTGGTGCGCAGCCTGGGCGACAGCGGCCTGTCCGGTCGCGTGGGCCTGCGCCTGCAGGGCGAATCCCGCTCGGCAGCGGGTGCCTCGGTCAGCCCGTATGTGGTGGCCAATTGGTACCGCGATGGCGCCAGCAACGGCATGGCGTTCGATGATGAAGCGCTGAAGGCCAGCGTGCCGCGCAACCGCTACGAGCTCAATGCCGGTGCACGTGTGGACTTCCGTTCTGGACTGAGTGCCTGGGGTGGATTTGGTGTGATGCGCGGTGACCATGGGTACCGCGAAGCCACCGCCAATCTGAGCATGTCGTACCGCTGGTAATGTAGAAACACGCACGGCGCCGGATGATTCCGGCGCCGTACTGCGTTCTGTAGAGCCGGGCCATGCTCGGCCGCTCGTCCGCAGCGCCGAAGGCGTCCATTCTACCGGCGACTGCGGCGAGCAGGTCGCCTCTGGCGGACGACATCGCAGGTCATACGAACCAGTCCATCGTCTATCGCATCGCTACCCCGCGCCATGAGCCTCAGTTGTTGTTCCAGTCCACCTGACAAAGAGCGACCCGCTCCGAGCACGATGGGTGCAATCGACTCGCACACGCGGATCATCAATATGCCCACGCGTCGTCAGAAAGGCGTCATGACGGTTGGATCACTCACCGGGAGTACCTACGACTCAACCACGACGACACCCCCTTGTCGCCTTTGACCTTGAGCGCCTCACATCTGCGCTCCTAGACTCACCATCCACTGGATGCCCGAGCACCGAGTCGAGCGTCGCAGCTGCTTCTGGTCCATCTGACCACGCCAGCTTAGGCCCTTCCTCCCAGCCGTTGATAACTCATATGAAATGCGCGACCCGTCTTCTGCTGCTCCTGGCTATTGGCCTTCTTGCGGCATGTGATGCTCTCCCACATGCGCGGGGCTACACATATCCGAATGACCGCTACCTGGAGGAGAACGTAGCGAAGTGGAACAGCATGGTCGAAACGATCAATACGTGGAACGACGGCCCATGGGCAGATGAATTCTATGGTGCGATCAATAATGGGGATGACCTCTCAAAGTTTCAGTATCGACTACAGGTGGCGCACAAGAATGCCGTCGAGCGGCGAGCAGCTGCAGAACGCATGACACATCGCTCTGAGGCAGCGGATCTGCACCGGCATCTCCTCATATCACTGCAAAGCGTCGAAGACATGTTCTCCATCATGGTGGCCCTGGCAGAGCTTCCAGATGGCTACACCCCTGAGCAATCCGCATCGCTTCTGGCTCGCTTGGAACCCGCCATCGAGCGCATGGATACAGACCTCCAGAGGCTGAGTGACGCCCAAGACGCCTTTGCGAAATCAGAGCAGATCCAGCTCACGACGCGAGATCCCACCCATCACTAGGGCCGATTCGTCAATCGACGGGGCGGCGTTGAAGAGCGATCAATCTGCAACTTGTTGTATCGCATGCTCCGGACAAGGCCGGTACGCTCGGCGACCGGCCCATCATCCATCTTCAACATGATCAGTCTTGCACTACGCCCCTTTCGTCTTTTCGCCTGTTTCAAAGGGCGATCATCAAGACGCGAGTTCTGGCTGTTCTCGCTCCTGCAGGTCATGGTGAGCCTACTGATCGTCGGTATCGCCGCATACGCCTCCCGCCGATTTCCACCTGATGTCCTTGGGGAGGGCATGCGATTGAGCGATCTGTTTGCGTACATCTGGTTTGGCTACATCATGCTCAGCCTTGTCCCGTTCTACGCGCTCGTCGCTCGTAGATTTCGAGATCTGGGGCAGTCTGGCTGGATGTGCCTTACGTTCATGGTCCCTGCAGTTGGACCCGCCTTTGTACTGCTGCAGATGCTTCGCCCTGGTCAGGAGGGCGATAACGTCTATGGACCTGCGCCACGCTAGATCCAATTTCGCATTTTGTAGATGCCGAGCACGCGGCTGCACGTGATAAGCCGAGCATCGGCTCGGCACTACAAATGATGTCGCGATCTGCATGCATTGACGGCTTTCGCCAGATCGCTGCGAACATTCGTATTTTTTCTACTTTCCAATTTTTCTCATTGGCAGCATTGGCGCTTCATGCAAATCATGTAGTGCCACCGACAACGGGTGGCACGGGCTTGCAATCCCGTTTGGTTAATGTCGTTTACGCTTGCCTGCCGGCGTCGCCCTTTCCTTGTTGGGTGGCGTCGGCAGGCATTCTGTCCGCGCACCTATGGCGGGCGGTGCGTGGGGGCCTCGTGCCCGCCGGCGTTTGACGACATTAGCCACCGGTATTGCAACCACGCACCGTCCGCCACCCTTGCTGTTAAGCAGGGTGGCCCCTTGCCGCTTGCACAAGGACGCCGCCATGACCGCTTCCCTCTACCCGCACCTGTCCACCACCCTGGGCGAGGCCGCCACGCGCCTGCCTGATGACCTGGCACGCACGCTGGAAGACACCTTCGTCGCGCTGCAGAGCGGCAACAGTGCCGGGGCCATTACCCTGCAGGCCTGCCTGCAGCACATCCGCCAGGGCGATGCCGCCGATGGCCAGCCGTGGCCCGACAACAACCGTACACCCGGGCAGCGCCTGGCCTTGGCGCGCATCGATCGCGCCAATGCGGGGCTGAGTTTCCTGCTGGAACTGCTGCACGCCACTGAACGCGTACGCGTGGACGGCGATATCGATCAGCAGATGGGTGATGGCGCGCGCGAGGGCCTGCTGCTGGCGTGTCGCGGGCTGGCCGAGTATGTGGATGTGCAGTTGCGGGCAGCGTGAGCAGCTCGCGTCCTGAACTGCGGAGGAGCGCCCAGTTCAGTCGCCTGCCACTGGCGATTGCAATGATTCCGATGGCTCATCGTCACGGCAGCACCAATAGTGCGCACTTCTTTCCAGGGAGTGTATCGATGCACAAGATGATGGTTCCGCTCACCCGCTATGCGCAGTTCACTGGCCGCGCAAGCCGCAGCGAATTCTGGTGGTTCCAGTTGTTCATCATGATCATTTCGATCCCGCTGTATCTGCTGAGCTTCTACGCCGGCTACAGCGGTTCGCAGGGCTTGGCGCTGGTCGCCACCGGCCTGGGCGTCGTGATGTGGCTGGCATTCGTGTTGCCGTCCATCGCGGCCACCATCCGCCGCCTGCACGATACCGATCGTTCGGGCTGGTGGTTGTTGCTGGGGTTCGTGCCGTTCGTCAGCCTGGTGCTGCTGGTGTTCCTGCTGCTGCCCGGCACGCCGGGTGGCAACCGCTTCGGTGCGCCGGTTCCGCACGTGTAACCAGCCCGCGTTGGTAGGTGTCGACCTTGGTCGGCACGGTGTTGCCACCGGCGGCTGACACGTTCGTGCCAACCCAGGTTGGCACCTACCAGAGCAACATCGATGTGCTTCACTTGGGGTCAGATCCCTTTGCGGCGCAAAGGGATCTG
>NZ_JBHHMJ010000492.1:0-331 GCF_042136455.1 Stenotrophomonas sp. 3diitr2024 | reverse complement strand
TTCGGTGCGTCGCCGGGCGTGCTGGTCACGCCACGGCCGCAACCGGCCAGCAGCAGTACAGCCAGCACCATCGCACCACGTACGGTCTGCGCGCGCATCACTTCTTGCCCTCCTTGCCTGAGGGGGCCGATGCAGCGGTGGGCGCTTCCCTGGAACAGGCGCCGAGCAGCAGTGCCGCGGACAGGGCCAGGCTGAGGGGAAGCAGATGCGACGTCTTGGTCATGTCCGCGACGGCGTTTTCCAGGATTTTCTTGTTGGTGGCAGCCTCGCCGACACCCATGTTCAGGGTGACCTTGACGAGCTTCGGTACTTCCATCGGATTGGTGTAGCC
>NZ_JBHHMJ010000490.1:0-495 GCF_042136455.1 Stenotrophomonas sp. 3diitr2024 | reverse complement strand
GGCGCACGCGGTAGTAGGTGAAGCGCATGCCAAGGTGGGTACGGTTCACCCATTCGGCGACGTCGTTGTAATGCTTGTCGTCGACCAGCAGCGACAGCGCGAAGCCACCCAGCACGCGCTCGATGGCACCCTGCCAGCCCCGATCCGGCTGGGCCGCCATTGGCAGAATCAGCGTCCGGATGCGGTCTACATCGCCACAGAAGGTCCACTCGGCTGGTCGGCACTGCGTACCGCACGTCGCCTCGGCATTCCGGTCGCCAGCGGCTGGTCACCTGTGCATCGCCAGCGTACCTGCAGGCACATGGCACCCCGCACACCGTTGAGGAACTGGCACAGCACCGCAGCATCGTCGGCTTCCGCCACGGCCAGCCGGTGGCGTGGCGTTCACCCGCCAGGCCGATACCGAAGACGTCGATGCGCCGGTGCTGCTGCGCACCTCGCCGCTGACCTTCATCGACTCGGTGCTGCTGCTGTACCTGCGCCAGCAGCTGGCCG
>NZ_JBHHMJ010000475.1:0-475 GCF_042136455.1 Stenotrophomonas sp. 3diitr2024 | reverse complement strand
ACGTGATTCCCGGCAGCACCGCCGACGTGGTCGGCCGTGGCTTCGTGCCGGGCCAGAAGGTCAGCCTGCTGCGTGGCGACAGCGTGCTCAACGCACAGCCGGTGGTGGTCGATGCCGATGGCAACTTCAAGACCCAGCTGTACGACGGCCGCACCGGTGAAGCCTTCGACCGCCATACCACCGTCGGTTACATGCACTACCTGAAGCTGAACCACCTGGTCGACGACAAGATGCACGCCCGTTCGACCGAGGGCCAGGTACGGGTGGAAGCCGTGCGTCCGGAAGCCCGCTTCGGCGTGCGCAGCGGCGACCGCATCCTGCGCTTGGACGATACGGCCGTGCGGCGGATCTGGTCTTCATCCACCAGGATCGGCTCCACCACCAGGTTGGTGTGGAACTTGATCTCGTCCAGCGAATGCGTCGGGTTGCTGGTGCCCACGAACAGCTTGCCGCCGCGCTTGAACAGCGGCAGCAC
>NZ_JBHHMJ010000474.1:0-34762 GCF_042136455.1 Stenotrophomonas sp. 3diitr2024 | reverse complement strand
AACTCCCTGCTCTTTCCGGAGGTTCATGAGGTTGCCGGCCAGCGGCCGGCACTACCAAAGGAATGTTGAGTTGCCGGCCAGCGGCCGGCACGACCGGGTGTTCGTCAGCGCCGTCGCAGCAGCTTCCACGCGCCCCAGCCGCCGGCGACGAGCGCTGCCAGATAGCACGCCACCATCGTGCGCAGGCCAACCAGGGGGGCCGGACTGACACCGCGATGCAGCCGCAGGTGCAGCGAGCTGTGGCCGCTGCCCAGGTCCATCGCCAGCTGCAGCGCCAGCGCGGCGCAGAACACCAGCAGGGCGATCCCGAAACCCGTGCGCGGCCACGTGGCCTGCGCGTTGGGGCGGCGCAGCACCCAGGCCAATGCCGTGGCTGCGGCCAGCGTCACCGCGATCCACATCAGCGTGGTGGCGGGAGACGTAGCGGCCACCGGCATTGCGCCAGTGGCCGCGATCAGGGCAACGCGCTTACTTGCGGGTGCCGTCGAGCCAGTTCGGGCCCTTGTTGGTAAGGAAGAACACATAGACCACCAACGATACCGCGATCGTGGCGGTCACGTAGATGGCGAACCAGTCGACGTGGCCGGTCTTCAGCGCGCCCTGGTACAGCAGCGGGGCGGTGCCGCCGAACAGCGAGTTGGCCAGCGCATAGCCCAGGCCCACGCCCAGTGCACGCACGTGGGTGGGGAACAGCTCGGCCTTCACCACCGCGTTGATCGAGGTGTAGCCGGTGAGGATGACGAACGCCAGCGCCAGGGTCAGGAAGGCCAGGGTGGCGTCATGCTGGTGCGGCAGCTGGGTGATCAGGTACCAGCTGTACAGCACGCCGCCGACGCCGAAGAACACCAGCAGGGTCTTGCGGCCGATGATGTCCGACAGCCAGCCGCCGACCGGTTGCAGCACCATCAGGAAGGCCAGCACGCCCAGGTTGATCAGGGTGCCGGTCATCGGGTCGTTGCCGGCGAAGGCGCTCTGGATCATCTTCGGGCCGTTCACCGAGTAGGTGTAGAAGGCCACGGTGCCGCCAGCGGTGATCAGGAAGCACAGCAGCAGCGGCCGCCACTGGTGCACGAACAACTCATACATCGAACCGGACTTCTTTGCCTTGCCCTCGCGCGCGGCCTCGATCGACGACTCCGACAGCGATTCGTCCATGCCCCGGCGCAGCCAGAACACCACCACCGCAGCGATGCCACCGATACCGAAGGCGATGCGCCAGCCCCACTCGGAGATCTCCGGCTTGCCCCAGAAGGTCAGCATCAGCAGCAGGGTCAGCTGGGCCAGCACGTGGCCGCCGACCAGGGTGACGTAGTGGAACGAGGACAGGAAGCCGCGACGGCCCGGAATGGCGGCCTCGGACATGTAAGTGGCGCTGGCACCATACTCGCCGCCAGTGGCGAAGCCCTGCAGCAGGCGTGCGAACAACAGGATCACGGCGGCCCAGATGCCGATGCTGGCGGCGGTGGGGGTGATGGCGATGAGGAACGAGCACAGCGCCATCAACGTGACCGAGACGGTCAGCGCCAGGCGGCGGCCGTGGCGGTCGGCGAAGCGGCCGAAGAACCAGGCGCCGATCGGGCGCATCAGGAAGGTCGCCGCGAAGATCGCCCACACGTACAGGGTGGAGTTCTTGTCGTCCGGCGAGAAGAACTGCGATTCGAAGTACACGGCGAACACCGAGTACACGTAGACGTCATACCACTCCACCAGGTTGCCGGCGGAGCCTTTGAGGGTGTTGGAGATCGACCGCCGCAGGGCGGCACGGTCGTTCGCGGGGACAACAGGTTGGGACGTGGTGCTCATCTGGGTGGAAATCCTCGATGCGGCGCGTCCGTGCGCAGGGAAAACGGCGTCCGGCCTTGGGGCGGCGCGGCCGGGCAGCCCTCTTGGTACTGCATCGGCCGTCAACACGGGGTAGCAGACCAGAGCAGGGTGCATGGATGGATGACAGCGTGCCACCGTATGGGGTCCCGGACCATACTCAAAACGTCCTAGAATCCGCCTTCCCCCGGCTCCCTGGTGTGTCATGTCGGCTCCCCCCTCTTCGTCTGCGGCTGCCCCCCGGGGTGGCCTTGTCGCGCTGGCACTGCTGCTGGTCTACGTGGTCTGGGGCTCGACCTATCTGGGCATCGCCAAGGCCCTGCACGGCGGCGCACTACCGCTGACGATGGTCTCCGGCAGCCGCTTCATCATTGCCGGCGGCCTGATGTTCCTGGCCTTGCGCCTGTTCTGGAAGCTGCCGAACCCGACGCTGCGGCAGTGGCGCAACCTGGTCATCATGGGCGTGACCATGCTGGTGCTGGGCAACGGCATGGTGGTGCTGGCCGAGCGCGAGGTGTCCTCGGGCCTGGCCGCCACGGCGGTGGCCTCGGTGCCGCTGTGGATGGCGCTGTTCTCGGCGCTGCGCGGGCAACATGCCAGCCGTGGTGAGTGGCTGGGCATCGCCATCGGCTTCCTCGGCGTGGTCTGGCTCAACGCCGGCAGCAGCCTGACCGGCTCGCCGACCGGGCTGGTGCTGCTGCTGATCGCGCCGATCGGCTGGGCGTTCGGTTCTGTGTGGGCACGCGGCCTGGACCTGCCGGGCCCGTTCATGACCGCGGCCGGGCAGATGATCTGCGGCGGCGTGCTGCTGGTGCTGATCGGCCTGGCGGTGGGCGAGCGCCCGACCACGCTGCCCGATACCGGTGGCCTGCTGGCGATGGCCTATCTGTGCGTGTTCGGCTCCATCGTCGCGTTCACTGCCTACGTATGGCTGCTGCAGAACGTGCGCCCGGCGCTCGCGGGCAGCTATGCGTATGTCAATCCGGTGATCGCGGTGCTGCTGGGCGCGCTGCTCAACGGTGAGCGCTTCGGTTGGCGCGACCTGCTGGCGATGGCGGTGATTCTTCTGGGTGTGGTGGTGCTGACAATGGCAAGGACGAGAAAGAAGTGAGCATGGACGAGAAAGAACAACGCCGGGGCCTGCTGGTCACCGCATCCACCTTCGTGATCTGGGGCCTGGTGCCGGTCTATTGGCACCTGCTCAACGAGGTGCCCTCGTTCCAGATCATCGCCCACCGCATCATCTGGAGCACGGTGCTGGTGCTGAGTTGGCTGTTGATCAGTGCGCGCCTGGGCTGGTGGCGGAAGATCGCCGCGCAGCCGCGCGCGCTGCCGATCCTGCTGGTGTCGAGCCTGACCATCGCGTTCAACTGGGGCCTGTACATCTGGGCGGTCAACGCCGGTCATGTCATCGAGACCAGCCTGGGCTACTTCATCAACCCGCTGGTGAACGTGCTGCTGGGCGTGCTGGTGCTGAAGGAACGGCTGCGCCGGCTGCAGTGGGTAGCGGTGGCAATGGCGGCGGTGGGCGTGGCCTGGCTGACCATCGATGCAGGTACGCCACCGTGGATCGCGCTGGGCCTGGCCTGTTCGTTCGGCTTGTATGGCCTGCTGCGCAAGCTGGTCTCGGTCGACCCGGTGGCCGGCCTCGGCGTGGAGAGCATGTACCTGTTCCTGCCGGCGCTGGCGTTTGCGATCTGGGCCGAGAACGGCCACGGCGGTGCGTTCTTCCATGGTTGGGGCTGGCGCAACGACCTGCTGCTGATCTTCGGCGGCGCGGTCACCGCAGTACCGCTGATCGGCTTCGCCTACGGCGTGAAGCGCATTCCGCTGTCGCTGGTCGGCATCCTGCAGTACATCGCGCCGAGCCTGCAGCTGCTGCTGGGTGTGTTCTTCTTCCATGAGGCATTCGACACTGCCAAGGCGATCGGGTTTGCAGCGATCTGGGCTGGCCTGGTGCTGTTCGTCGGCGACAACATCCGCACGATGCGCGCCAAGCGCTAGCGCCGGCGGGGATCCGACCCTGCTTCCACGCAAAAAAGAACGGCGCCCCGAGGGGCGCCGTTCTGCTTCCATCCACGGCCAGGAGAGAGGGATGGCCGTGGCGGGAACGCGGTTGCAGGCTTAGAAGCGCTGCTGGTACTTCATGTACATGAAGCGGCCGATGTCGAAGCCACCGTAGTAGGTGAAGCTGCTGTTCGGCTGGCTGTACATGATCGGGCCCTGGTGGTTGAACACGTTGTTCACGCCCAGCGACACGGTGCCATCCCACGGCAGGCTGTAGCGCACCTGCAGGTCGTGGAAGGTGTTGGAGCCCACCTTGTTGGTCGGCGAGGCGCTGGTGTACGACGAGTTGAAGCCCGGCATGTTGCACTCGTCCATGTACGAGCACTTCTCCTTCATGCTGGAGTAGTAGCGCGCGGTCCAGCCGATGCCGAGGTCGCCATACTGCCAATCCAGGTTGAAGGTGGAGCGCACGCGGAAGTCGCCCGCCCAACCGGTACGCTGTTCCACCGGGGTGGTGGCGGCGCTGTCGTTGCGCTGCTCCAGATAGTCGGTGTAGGTGGTGTTCCAGTTGACGGCGAACTTGCCGAACGCGGTTTCCGGCAGGCGGTAACGCACGTTGATGTCATAGCCGGCAGTTTCGCGGTAGCCCGCGTTGACCAGCGAGCGGTCCAGCGAGTTGACCTGGCCGTTGCTGCCACGGGTGAAGCGGCCACAGGCAGCATCCGAACCCTGCACGTAGCACTGTTCCAGGATGTTGGTGGCCGACTCACCGACGATGGCGTTGTCGATGCGGATCTTCCACCAGTCCAGGCTGACGTCCAGGCCCTGTACGAAGTCCGGGCTGTAGACCAGGCCCACGGTCCAGGTCTTGGCGGTTTCCGGCTTCAGGTCCGGGTTGGAACCCGAGCTGAAATCGGTGGTGGCCTGCTGGCCGGGCTTGGTGGCCACGCTGCCATCGCTGTTGAGCTGGCGGAAGTTGGCCGGCACCTTCAGCGCCTGGCAACGGGCAGCGACGGCCGGACTGCTGGCGGCGGTGCCGAAGGAGGTATCGCACGGGTCGGTGAACGAGTCGCGACTGCTGACGGTGCCGCCATACAGGTCATCCACGGTCGGCGCACGGAAGCCGGTGCCGTAGGTGGCGCGCACCAGCAGGCTGTCGATCGGCTTCCACTTCAGGCCGAACTTGCTGTTGGTGGTGGAACCGAAGTTGTTGTAGTCCGAGTAGCGACCGGCCACGTCCAGCGACAGTTCGCGGGCGAACGGCAGGTCGGCCAGCAACGGCACCTGCAGTTCCAGGTAGGCCTCGTTGAGCGAGTAGTTGCCGCGGGTCGGCTGGCCGCTGGTGCCGGCGATCTCGCCCTTCTGCACCTTCATGTCCGGCGTGTAGCTGGCCTCCTCGCTGCGGTGCTCGAAGCCCATCGCGGCCAGGATGTCGCCGGCCGGCAGGGTGAACAGCGAACCGGAGATGTTGCCGCTGGCGACCTTGGTGGTGCTCTGCATCTTGTCGACGAAGCGGGTGAACAGGTAGTCCTGCACGTCCTGGTTGCTCAGCGAGCCCGGGCCGGTGTAGCCCATCGGGGCAGACGGGTTCCACGGCACGCAGCCGGCGATCACCGCGCCCGGCGTACCGCAACGGGCCACGTTGCCGTCCATGAAGGACGGGCCGACGGCCAGGTTGACGTGCGGCTGGTACATGCTGCCGGTACCGATGCGCTCGCCTTCGTTGCGGTTGTACATGTAGTTGATGTTCCAGTCCCAGTACCGCGAACCGGTTTCGAAGCTGCCTTCCAGGCCGATGCTGGCGCGCTTGGTTTCCAGGTTGTTCTCGGTGCCGCGCGGCAGTTCCTCGGTGCGGTGCGCGAACAGCGCATCCTGGCCCCACAGGTTGAACGCGCTGTCCTTGGACAGGGCGGCACGGCTGCCATTGCGGGCCTGCGCGGCGCTGACCGAGTACGGGTAGCCGGCCAGGTGCTTGGTCGACTCGCGCTTGCTGTACAGCGCGTCGGCGACGATGCGCAGGTTGTCGGTGATCGAGAAGCCACCGTTGGCGAACACCGAGGTGCGCTCCAGGCCGGTCAGCAGGCTCATGTTCGACTTGGTGTTGGCACCATCGGCCGGGTCCGGCGCATGGAAGTTGCCGGCCTTGCTCGGGTCGCCGCCCGGACCCACGGTCAGGTTCTTGCCACCGACGGTGACGTAGCCCCACGGCGTGTTGCCGTTGAGGCCATCGTTCGGGTGGCGCGGGCCGTTGGTGTAACGGCTGAACTCGCGGTCCTTGCCCAGCACCTCGTCTTCCTTGGTGCGCTCGGCGCCCACGCTGAACCAGCCGCGCTCGAAGGTCTTGCCGAAGGTTGCACTGTATGCGCGCTTCTGGCCGTCACCCTGGCCGTACTGGCCGACATAGACGCTGGCTTCGCCACCATCGAAATTCTTGCGGGTGATGATGTTGACCACACCGGCGATGGCATCGGAGCCGTACAGCGCGGAGGCGCCGTCGGTCAGCACTTCCACGCGCTCGACGATGGACGACGGGATCGAGGCCAGGTCGGAGTAGCCGCCGGCGCTGACGCCCATGCGGCGGCCGTCGATCAGCACCAGGCTGCGTTCCGGGCCAAGGTTGCGCAGGCTGACGTACATGCCGCCGAAATCGCGCGAAGAAGTCAGCGACGAGGCGCGGCTCATGCTCGGCGCACCGGCGGCAGGAATGTCCTGCAGGATGTCGGCGACGTTGACGTAACCCTTCTTCTCGATCTCGGCGCGGTTGAGCGCGACCACCGGCTGTGCGGTTTCGACACTGGCCTGGCGGATGCGCGAGCCGGTGATTTCGATGCGGTCGAGGTTGGTCGGGGTATCGCCGGCGCTCTGTGCGAAGGCGGGGGTGGTGCAGCTGGCGGCCAGCGCGATGACGATCGCGTTGCGCAGCGGATTGGTTTTCAGGGACATCCGTGAAATCTCGTGTTTCAGTAAAAACATGCGCCCGTTCTATGGGCGCGTGGGGTGCTGCAAACCAACGTGGGGGGCGCGATTCTAGAATGTTTCTATTCGTAACTGTTTGTCTCGACGCCGCTGGAAGTGCGCGAAGATGAATCGCAACCAACAATCCACAGATGCACTGTGCGCAGCGTCACGCGCGCTGCGTTTGCGATGAGTAGAGGCATCGATAGCGGCACAGAACCGCCACGCTTGAGCGGTTGTGACAACACGCCGCAGTGCGCACTTGTACGCAGGTGCCTATCCGTTGCGATGCATCCACCCGCATGAAATGCTCTTCGCGCTGTCATCGAAAACAAGAGGCGAAGGAATGATCCAGCTCGACGAAGCACGCCGTCGCGTGCAGGCTGCACTTGCCAGCGACGATGAGCCGGTTGCCATCACGCACGAGCATGAGATGGTCGAAGGCTGGCTGTTCTGCTTCCAGTCGCTGCGCTACCTGCAATCCGGCGAGATCTCGGACGCACTGGCCGGCAATGGCCCGATCTTCGTCGACAGGCATACGGGTGAGCAGCACGCGCTGGGCACGGCGTACGCGCCGGAGGAGGCTGTTCGCCGGCATTTGGCCCTGCGGCACCCACCATCCGATATTGCGGCGATGGATGCCTGAGTTCAGCAACGAAAAAGGGACGGAGCCTTCGCTCCGTCCCCCTGCGTGATGCGCAGTCCACCGCTGCATGATGCTCAGGTTTCGCGCAGCGCCGTAGTGATCGGCAAACGCGCCGCGCGCAGCGCCGGGAACAGGCCGCCGACCAGGCCGATGCCCAGTGCCCATTTCAGGCCGGTCCACAGCAGTTCCGGTGATACGTGGAACTTGAACACCACCGCGCTGAAGTTGCTGCCGATGGTGGACACGCTGTAGCCATTGAACAGCAGCCATGCAACCGCACAGCCGAGCAGGCCACCGAGCAGCGCCAGCAGCATCGTTTCCAGCATCACGGCCGTCACCACCGGCAGGCCGCGGAAGCCGATCGCACGCATGGTGGCGATTTCGCGGGCGCGCGTGGCCACGGCCGCATACATGGTGTTGAGCGCGCCGAACACCGCACCGACCGCCATGATCGTGCCGATCACCTTGCCCAGGATGTCGATCAGCTTGGTCAGCCCGCCGCCCTGCTTGCTGTAGTAGACGCGGGTGGTTTCCACGTCCAGCTTCAGGCGTGGGTCGGCAGCGACGGCCGCCTTGAACTGATCGAAGCCGGCCTTGCCATCGGTACGCACGCTGATCGACTGCCAGGCGCTGCGCTGGTAGGTGGTGGCCAGCGTATCGGCGTCGGTCCACAGTTCCGAATCATGCGCATCGCCAGTGGCGAACACACCGACCACGGTCCAGGTCTGGTTGCCCAGCGTCAGCGTCCTGCCGACCTCCATGTCGCGGAACTGGCCCTTGGCGCCCTGGCCGACCACGATCTCGCGCAGCCCGGTGGCGAACTTGCGGCCCTCAACGATCTTGACCTTGTCATGCACCGCCCACGCCTGCGGGCCGACGCCGCGGAACTGCGCGTTGACGTCGGTGCCATCGGACTTGGACACCAGGTTGACCACCTGCGACAGCTCCGGTGACAACAACGGCCGGCCCTGCGCATCGCGGCTGATGCCGGGCAGGGTGGACAGCATGGGTACCTGTTCGCGGGTGATCACCGAGTTGGTCTCGGCCTGCGAGCCACCGCGCAGCACGATGGCAGTGGTGTCATCGCCGGTGTTGTTGAGCGTGGCCTGGAAGCCTTCGCCCATCGCCAGCATCGCCACCAGCACGCCGACCACGCCAGCGATGCCGACCACGATCACCGAGGACGCGCCCCAGCGCTGCGGCAGGCTGGCAACGCCGATGCGGGTGGCGGCCAACGCCAGCCGTCCACCGCGGGTCAGCAGCAACCACAGGGCCACCAGCACGGCCACGGCCAGCACGCCGATCCACGGCAGGCTGATCCACAGCACCAGGCCGACCGCCAGCAGCAGCACCGTCACGCCGTTGCCCAGCCACTTCTTGAGTTTGCTCTTGAACATGTCTGTGTTCTCCTCAGCGACCGGCCAGTGCGTCGACGATCTTCAGGCGCTTGGCACGCAGCGCTGGCAACAGGCCGACGATGATGCCGATCACCACGATCAGGCCCAGCCCCATCAGCCAGGTTGGCGTCGGCACGTGCGGCGGCAGCATGCCCATGCTCTTCGGGCCGATGGCCGGCAGGATCAGGGCGGCCAGGCCCATGCCGATCAGGCCGCCCAGGCCGATCAGCAGCACCGACTCCACCATCACCAGGGTCAGCACAGTGCTGTCCTTGAAGCCCAGCGTTTTCAGCGTGGCCAGCTCCGGCACGCGCTCGCGCACGGCCTGCGCCATGGTGTTGCCGGTCAACAGCAGCAGGGTGAAGAACACCGCGCCCATGATCGAGGTGACGATCATGCCGATATCCGCGAACTGCTTGACGAAGGCCTGCTGGAACGCCGATTCGGTCTGGGTCTTGGTCTCGTGGTCGGAGTTGGCCGAGATCGCATCGATCGCCTGTGCCACCCGCGAGGAATGGTCCGGGTTGTCCAGCGTCACCGTGTACCAGCTCACCTGGTTCTTGATGTAGTCGTTGGATTCATCGAAGTATTTCCAGTTCATCATCAACTGGCGTTCTTCGTTGGCGGCCAGCGCACGGTCCTTGGAACGGTAGATGCCCTTGAGCACCAGCGGCCAGTCGTTGCTGCCGCCACGCGGGAAGATCGTCGCCTGCAGCGGGATGGTATCGCCGATCTTCCAGCCGAACTGCTTGGCCAGGGTTTCGCCGACGATGGCGCCGGTGCGGGTCTGCTTCCAGTCCTCCAGTTGTGCCGGATCGATCTGCAGCTCGCGGTAGACATCGAAGTAGTTGGGTGACACCGAGAAGTTCGGGAAGAAGTTCTTCGGGTCCTGGTAGATGCCACCAAACCACATGCCATAAGCCACGTCACGGACGCCGGCCACCTGCCGAACCTGTGCTTCCAGCCGGATCGGCAGTGACTGGGTGATCGACAGCCGCGAGGCCACCACCAGGCGGTTGGCGCCTTCCACGCTGCCACCCGACGAGAACGCCACGCGCACCGAATCGAGCATGCCGAACAGCAGGAACGCGGCCACCACCGACAGCAGGGTCAGCAAGGTGCGCGTGCGGCTGCGGAACAGCTGCGCCCACACCAACGAGAAGTATTTCATCGCTGTGGCCTCCGTCAGTGGGCCAGCGGCGCGTCGGCCAGCTCGCCCTTGTCCAGGTGCACCGTGTGCGTGGCGTACTCGGCGGCCTTCGGGTCATGGGTGACCATGATGATGGTCTTGCCGTGCTCGCGGTTGAGCTGCTGCAGCAGGCCGAGGATCTCCTCGGCCGATTGGCGGTCGAGGTCGCCGGTTGGTTCGTCGCAGATCAGGAAGGTCGGATCGGAGACGATCGCGCGGGCGATCGCCACGCGCTGCTGCTGGCCGCCGGACAGTTCATTCGGGCGGTGGCTGCGACGGTCGGCCAGGCCGACCAGGGTGAGCGCGATTTCGGCATTGCGGCGGCGCTGCGCCGCACTGAGGTGGGTCAGCAGCAGCGGCAGTTCCACGTTCTTCTGCGCGGTCAGCATCGGCATCAGGTTGTAGAACTGGAATACGAAGCCGACATGGTGGCTGCGCCACGTCGACAGCTGGCCGCCACTCATCTGGTCGATGCGCTCGCCCTCGATGCTGATCTCGCCGCCAGTGGGGCTGTCCAGGCCGCCGATCAGGTTGAGCAGGGTGGTCTTGCCCGAACCGGACGGGCCCATCAGCGCGACGAAGTCGCCGCTGGCGATGTCCAGGTCGATGCCATGCAACACCTGCACTTGCTCGGGGCCACGCTGGTAGGTCTTGGTGATGTTGCGCAGTGAAACCAGGGTCGACATGGGTGGTTCTCCACGGGAGGCGGGAAACGGGGAAGCGCACCTGCGGCGGCCGCAGGCGTGCGTCGAGCGATGCTGCCGGCCGCGCCCACGGGCGCCAGGCCGTTACTGCGCTTGTTTCTGTTGCACCTTGGCGCCATCGCGCAGGGTGTCCGGCGGGTTCACCACCACCGATTCACCTGCGCTCACGCCCTTGAGGATCTGGCGGTCCTTGCCCATCGCCTGGCCGGCCTCGACCGTGCGCTGCTGCACGCGGCTCTCGTCACCCAGCACGAAGGCCACCGAGGCACCGTCGCGCTGGACCACGGCGCCGCCCGGCACGCGCACGCCCTGCGGCTTGGCCACGGCCTGCGGCTGCGCCTGTTCCAGGAAGCTGACCCGCACGCCCATCTCCGGCACGATGCGCGGGTCTTTCACCTTCAGCGCCACGCGCACCTTCACCGTGGCCTTGCCGCGGTCGGCGGTGGGGATGATGGCGATCACCTCGCCGGGAATCTTCCATTCCGGGTAGGCGTTGAGCGTGGCTTCCACCGGCATCTTCGGCTGCACGCGGCCGATGAAAGCCTCGCCGACCTCGACTTCGATCTCCAGCGAGTCCATGTCCACGATGGTGCCGATGCCGGTACGGGTGAACCCACCACCCGCCGACAGCGGCGAAACGATCTCGCCGGGCTGCGCCGCCTTGGCGGTGACCACGCCGGAGAACGGCGCGCGCACGATGTTGTTGTCCACGCCCAGATCGGCGATGGCCAGCTGGTCGTTGGCAACCTTGACGTTGCGCTGCGCGGTATCCAGCTGCGCACGCAGGCTGTCGCGCTGGGCCACGGCCTGGTCGTACTGCGAGCGCGAGACCAGCTGCTGGCCAACCAGAGCCTGCAGGCGGCTGGCTTCGGCGGCGGCCTGCCTCTGCTGCGCCTCCAGCCCGGCGACCTGGCTGCGTGCGGCCTGCAGCTGCGAGGCATACAGGCTGCGCTGCGCGTCGGCATCGATCGGGTCGAGCGTGGCCATCACCTGGCCAGCTTCGACCCGCATGCCTTCTTCGATCATCACCTCGCGCACCTTGCCGGTGATCTTGGCCGATACCGTGGCCATGCGCCGGGCGACCACGTAGCCACTGGCGTCGAGCACCGAGCTGCTGGCGCTGCCCTGCTGGATGGCCACGGCGGGAGCGGTTTCCACCTCTACGGCCGGTGCGCGACCGAACAGGTAGGCCACGGCCGCGGCGACCAGCAGCACGACCACGATGATCGCGATCCACAACCAGCGGCGACCACCGCCATTGCCTCCGGAGGCCGGCGGCGGCGACTTGCGGTCGATACGGAGTTCCTTCAACAGCTCGGCAGAAGCGTTCATTCGTTCCATCACAGGCGTTCGGGCGGGTGTGGCCGGAAGCGCGGACGACGGCGGTTCCGGCGGTGGAGCGTGCGGCACAGCATGAAGGCAGGTACAGCGATGACGGCAGTGACAGCTGTCATCCGATGACACTGACGGCGGCAACTGCGAAATGTGACCACGACGGCACAGGATGGCAACGTCTCCGCTACCGGTACCGCCCATGGATCCGATCGCCCTATTGCCGGCCCGCCGCAGCGGCGCCGCCAAGCGTACCGTGATCTGCGCTCGGCTGCGCCAGTGCCGCCCAGCCGACGGTGGCGCCTGCGCGCAGGCGGCTGAACTGGCATGATCGGCGGCGATCGTCCCCGCCTGGAACCGCCCGTGCCGTCCATCTGGCTTGCCTCGCTGCTGCGCCCCGCGCCCGACTCGGCGGTGGCCGATACGCTGCGCCGGGGAAAGTCCCCCTGGGGCGAGGCAATCCACCTGCTGTGGTCAGTGTGGATCTTCCTGACGCCCTTGCTTGGCCATGGCTTCACCCTGCGCTGGCTGCTGCTGACGCTGGCCAGCTACCCGGTGTTCCTGCTGCTGTACGCCAAAGTGATGGTGGCGCCGCGCCATCACGCCCCGCGCTATGCCCTGGGCCTGATCGCGATGTCGCTGGTGCTGCTGCCCTGGTACCCGTCCGGGCTGACCTACTTCGTGTTCGGCTGCGTGCTGCTGCGGGTGAGCGGTCGCGGAGGGTGGTGGCAGTATCTGCTGCAGCTCACTGGCCTGAACCTCCTGTTCTGCAGCCTCGCCCTGCTGTTCCAGTACCCGTGGCAGAGCCTGGTCTGGATCCCCGCCGTGTCCTATATCGTCGGCCTGGTCGTGAACGTGGAGGCACTCAACCAGCAGAAGGATGCGGCACTGCAGCTGTCGCAGGACGAGGTGCGGCGGCTGGCGGCCACTGCCGAGCGCGAACGCATCGGCCGCGACCTGCATGACCTGCTCGGTCACACCCTGTCGCTGATCACGTTGAAGCTGGAGCTGGCGCGCAAGCTGCACGACCGCGGCGACGCGCGCGCGCGGGTGGAGATCGGCGAGGCCGAGGCCATCGCCCGCGAAGCGCTGGCACAGGTCCGCAGCGCGGTCACCGGCATCCGCGCCAGTGACCTGGCCGGTGAGCTGGCGTCGGCGCGGCTGCTGCTGGAGTGCCAGCAGGTCCACCTTCAATACGCACCCCCACCGGCGATGCCGGTGGATGTCGAACGCGGGCTGGCGCTGGTGCTGCGCGAGGCCGCGACCAATATCGTGCGCCACGCACAGGCGACGCAGGCACGGGTGGAGTTCATGCTGGAGGGACGCATGCTGGCGATGCAGATCCGCGACGATGGTCGTGGCGGCGTGCAGGCCGAGGGCAATGGGTTGTGCGGCATGCGCGAACGCGTGGCCGCCCTGGGTGGAAGCCTGCAGGTGCAGTCCGCAAGGGGCGAGGGTACGGTGCTGACCGTGCGCGTGCCACTGGCCGCCGCGACCACACCGCTGCCGCCAGGCGTGCCGCCGTCGCTGGTGCAGGACGGTGCCGCATGATCCGCATCCTGCTGGCCGAAGACCAGGCGATGGTACGCGGCGCACTGTCGGCGCTGCTGGGCCTGGAAGCGGATATCGAAGTGCTGGGCAGCGCCGCCGACGGCGAAACCGCGTGGCGCATGCTGCAGCAGCTGCAGCCGGACATCCTGGTGACCGACATCGAGATGCCGGGCTTGTCCGGGTTGGAGCTTGCACAGCGCATCGCGCGTCACGAGCTGCCGATCAAGGTGGTGATCGTGACCACCTTTGCCCGCGCCGGTTTCCTGCGCCGTGCGTTGGAAGCGGGCGTGCTGGGCTATCTGCTGAAGGATGCACCGGCCGAGAACCTGGCCGAGGCACTGCGCAAGGTGAAGCAGGGCATCCGCGCGATCGACCCGCAGCTGGCACTGGATGCGTGGTCGCAGGCCGATCCGCTGACCGACCGTGAGCGTCGCGTGCTGCGGCTGGCGGGCGAGGGCCGCACCGCCAGCGAGATCGCCGAACAGCTGGGGTTGTCGCACGGCACAGTGCGCAACTATCTGTCCGAGTGCATCGGCAAGCTGGGCGTGGCCAACCGGATCGAGGCGTACCGGCTGGCGCGGCAGAAGGGGTGGCTGTAGGGGCGGCCTGCCTTTCCTGGTGATGTCGTTTCCGCGACCGCGGGTGGGTGTTACTTTCTTTGCGCGCAAAGAAAGTAACCAAAGAAACGCTCCGCCGGCCGCGAGCCGGCGCGCTTCGCACGCCGGTGCCCTGCGCTCCTCGGTCCGTCGAGGGACGGTGCGGGAACTCGCTGCGCTCAGACACCCGCACCTCTTCGCCCTCGCCGGACCTGCGGTGCTCGGCTCGCTCAAGGCGGACTTGAAGGTCAAGCTCAACAGCAAGAGCATCCACGCATGGCGTGGATCTACTGGGTGCAGCTTCTGCCTTTGACGTTGGTTCCGCCTTGAGCGAGCCGAGCATCGCAGGGGAATCAGGGGCGAAGAGGCGCCGGTGTTTGAGCGTAGCGAGTTCGGCGCCGTCCCCTGATTCACCGAGAAGCACAGGGCACCGGTGCGCAGCACCGGCTCGCGCTCTGGCGGCGCGTTTCTTTTGGTTACTTTTCTTTTCGCGCGAAAAGAAAAGTGACACCCCCCGCGGTCGCGGAAACGATCCGCCGGGAACTCCCGGCGAACCCGATCATCACTCCTTCCCGCGCGCCATCGCCTGGAACACCCCGTCCCGCCGCACCCACAGGTGGAACAACGCCGCACCCACATGCATCAGCACCGTAGCGAACAGCACATACGCCAACAGGCTGTGCGCATTGCGCAAGGCGGCATACAACGCCGGGGTGTGCGGCACGATCGGCGGCAGGTGCAGCCCTCCCCACAACACGATCGGGTATCCGCCGGCCGACAGCATCGCCCAGCCGATCAACGGCATCGCCAGCATCAGCGCGTACAGCATCCAGTGCGAGGCCTTGGCCGCTACCCCCTGCCAGACCGGCAGGTCGGCAGGCAGCGCCGGTGGGCGATGGCGCAGCCGGTTGTACAGGCGCAGCAGCGCCAGCAACAGGATCGCGATGCCCAGTGGGCGGTGCAGGTCGATCAGCGCGGGACGCAGGTGCAGCGAGGCGACCATGGTCACGCCGATGAACAGCATGGCGACGATCATCAGCGCCATGGACCAGTGCAGCACCCGCGCCAGCAGGTTGAAGTGGCCGTTGCCGGTGCTCATCGTGCGGCCTCCTTCGGTTGTTCGACGTTGCCGCTGGCGCGCTCGCGTTCACGGCGGTTGAAGGACTGCGAGTACACCGCCGAGCGGGCCGCCAGGATCGGATCATTACTGCCGCGCACCCCACTGGGCAGGATCAGCGGATCGAAATTGATCTGGCCGCAGGCGCCCTGTTCCTGCGATTGCATGCGGTCCAGGCTGAGCACACCCGCCACTACCTGGTCACGCGACTCGGGCCACGGCACCGACGGATCATCGATGGCGTCGCCGGGCTCGGCGGTGGTCACGACCAGGTTCCAGCGCACCGGGCCGCGGGCCAGGCGCTGCTGCAGTTCCTGGCTGAGGAAATCGACGCTGGCCTGCTTGCGCGCTTCCGCATCCATCTCCACCACCGGCGCCAGCGGCTGCCAGCGCCAGCGCACCGCACGCTTCTGGCCCTGCGCATTGATGAACCAGAAACTGTTGACGCTGTTGAAAGTGGTGTCGGCCCAGCTGCTGGTCCATGGCGCTGTCTTCGCCCACTGCTGGAACGCCTGCGCACTGGGGTATTTCGCCAGCACTGCCGCCATCTTCTGCGGGTCCGGCTTGCCGGTGGCCGGGTCGGGAATCGAGGCGCGGGTCTGCTCGTAGAACGCCTCGGCCGTGGGTACCGCGAAGAACGGGAAGCTGTTCATCGCCATGCGCCATTCCTGGCCATCATCGCTGACCATCTGCACCGCCAGGCTGCGCACGCGTGCGGTGTTGTCGGCGCCGTAGGGGTCGCCGCCACCGATCGACAGGCGGCCCATCACCGGCACACGCGTCTGCGAGAACACCCGGGCACTGGACAGGGTAGGGGCCTGCGCGCTGGGTTCGAACCAGCCGCTTACGCAGACGCCCTTGCTGTGTGCACGGCGGAAGCCCGGATGGGCCGGGCCGGTGGCCTCGATGGTGTCGGTGAAGCGCTGCGCGGTGAGGCGGTCGCCCATCCAGCCGGCCAGCCAGGCGAAGGCCAGCGCCACGGTACCCAGGATGAGCGCGATCAGCGCGATCCAGAGCAGGGGGGAATGCTTGCGCGGTGCGCCCGGCGTCTGGCCGGCACGGGTGTAGCCGAAGAGCGACATGGTCGGAGTCCTGCCTTCACGGAGCGTGTGGGTGGTCGACCCACACATCCTCGCAGAACCCTTCCAGGCCCGGTATTCAAATTTTCGTCAAGTTTGCCGGGGACGGCGTGCCGACCAAGGCCGGCACCCACCCGATCAGCTGTAACGCGCCTTCAACATCGCCCACGCCGAGCGCAGCGCCAGCGCTTCGCCACCGGCCGGACGGCCCGGGCGTTCGCCGTCGTTCCAGGCGTACACGTCCAGGTGCGCCCAGCGCTGGCCTTCTTCGAGGAAGCGCTCCAGGTACAGCGCGGCGGTTACCGAGCCGGCCATGCGCGAACCGGCATTGGCCAGGTCGGCAATGCCGCTGCTCAGATAGCGCAGGTAGGGCCGCCACAGCGGCATGCGCCAGACCGGGTCACGGGTTGCGTCGCCGGCCTGCAGCCACTGCTGCGCCACCGTGTCGTCGTTGCTGAAGAGCGCCGGCAGATCCGGACCCAGCGCGATGCGTGCGGCACCGGTGAGCGTGGCGAAATCCAGCACAAGGTCCGGCTTCTGCTCACCGGCGAAGGTCAGCGCATCGCACAGGATCACGCGGCCTTCGGCATCGGTGTTGTCGATCTCCACGCTCAGGCCCTTGCGGGTGGCGATCACTTCGCCCGGGCGGAACGCATCCGGACCGATCGCATTTTCCACCGCCGGCACCAGCAGCGTCAGGCGCACCGGCAGTCCGCGCGCCATCACCAGGCCGGCCAGGGCCAGCGCATGCGCGGCGCCGCCCATGTCCTTCTTCATGTTGCGCATGCCGTCGGCCGGCTTGATGTCCAGGCCGCCGGTATCAAAGCACACGCCCTTGCCGACCAGCACCAGTGCCGGGTCGGTTTCCTTGCCCCAGCGCAGCACCACCAGGCGCGGCGCACGGTGCGACGCGCGGCCCACGGCGTGGATGGCCGGGAAGTTCTGCTTCAGCAGTTCATCGCCGGTGATCGCCTCGACCTGCGCACCATGTGCATCGGCCAGTGCACGCGCGGCGTCTTCCAGCTGCTGCGGCCCCATGTCTTCGGTCGGGGTGTTGACCCAGTCGCGCACGCGCAGGCTGGCGGCGATCAGGTCGGCCACTTCGCCGGACGGTGCGGCCACCAGCTGCGCCGGGGCGCGGTTGCGCTTGCGGTAACGGTCGAAGCGGTAGCTGCCCAAGCCCCAGCCCAGCTGCAGCAGCGCCTGTTCGGCGGCAGGCAGTTCATTGGCCAGCTGCCAGACACTGCCTTCCGGCAGCGCGTGCGGCGCATGCGCATAGCTGTAGGCATCGGCGCGATCACCGACACCGATCACCGCGCCGGCCAGGCCCTCACTGCCGGGCAGCAGGGCCACGCTGTGCGCACCGGCAGTGAAACCCTGCGAGGCCAGCCAGGCCTGGGTGGCGGCCGGTTGGCCGTCCTTCCAGGCGGCGAACTGCTCGCGGTCCAGCACGTACAGCGGCAGCGCCGCGGTGGTGTCGGCGGTGAAACCAGTGATCTCGCTCATGCGTCAGGTACTCCGGGATGCGGCGGCGTCGAGGTTGGCGTCCAACCAGTCGGCCAGGCCGGTGAGGGTGTCGAACTGCAGGTCCGGCTGCAGTTTCGGATGGGTCCAGGTGGCTGCTTCGCGGTTGATCCAGCACCCGCGCAGGCCGGCGGCGATCGCCCCGGCCACGTCCATTTCGGCGTGGTCGCCGACATGCAGTACCTGTGCCGGCGCCACACCCAGTCGGGTGCAGGCGGCGTGGAAAATGCTTGCCTCCGGCTTGGCCGCGCCGTGTTCGCGCGCGCCCAGCTGGAAGGCGAAATGATGCGCCAGGCCGATCCGCTCCAGATCGGCGTTGCCGTTGCTCAGCGCTGCCACCGGCACCCGCGCGGCAATCCGCGCCAGCGCATCGATCGCATCGGGATAGCACTCGACCTGATTGCGTGCGGCGTAGAACGCTTCGTACGCTGGCTCCAGCAGATCGAGGCTGGCGCCACTGGCGTGCAGCGCTTCGTGCAGGGTCAGCCGGCGCAGTGCGCTCAGGTCGTGATGGAGGTGCGGATGGGCGTGGTACAGGCGCTCGCGCAGTTCGCGCATTGCCGCCACCGGATACATCTTGGCCGTGGCGGGGCTGTTTTCACGCATCCACTCGTGCAGGACCAGGTCGATGCGGGCGCCGATCGGAGCGAACGGCCACAGCGTGTCGTCAAGGTCGAGAGTGATGGCTTGGACGGGAAAATTCACCCGGCCATTCTACGCCTGCCCGCGCGGGCTTTCATTCCAGCAGCCGTGCCCAGCCCTGCATGCCGTCCAGCCGTGCCAGCACCAGCTTGATGCAGACCAGCAGCGGCACCGCCAGCAGCAGGCCGATCATGCCCCAGGCCCAGCCGAACACCATCAGCGCCAGGATCAGCACCAGCGGCGACAGCTTCATGCGCCGGCCCAGCACGATCGGGGTCACCATCTGCCCTTCCAGAGTGTGCAGGGCCAGGTACGCGGCCGCCGGCAGCAGCGCCTGCAGCGGGTCGCGGAATTCCACGAAGCCCATCAGCAGCATCAGTGCCACGCCGATCAGCGGGCCGACGTACGGGGCAAAATTCAGCAGCGCGGCCACCGTGCCCCACAGCAGCGCCTCCTGCAGGCCGATGCCGAGCAGCATCAGCACGCCTGCGAACACCAGCCCGACCAGGGTGTTGATCACGCTGATGGTCAGCACGTAGCGCGAGACCTCGCGCTCGATCGACCGCAGGATGTCGGCGGTGAAGCGCTGCTGCTGGCGGTTCGGGAACAGCGCGATTGCCGCGCGCTGCAGGCTCTGCCCATAGATCATGAAGAACAGGGTCAGCAGCACCACGGCCAGCACCGAGGCGGCAAGCCGTGGCGCGCGGGTCAGCATGCGGTACGGGTCGTCGAGCTGGGTGCGGATCACCTGCACCTTGTGGTTGCTGTCGCCGCCGGCGACGCGCGCGAAGTTCTCCGCCGCCTGGTTGGCCTGCTGCACCGGCTTGGTCAGGTCCTGCACCTGGCGGGCGACCTTGCGCAGCTGCTGCGGGGCTTCCTGCGCCCATTCCATCGCCGGGCCGATCAATTGCACCGCCAGCGAACCGGTCACGCCCAGGCCGGCGCCGAGAATCAGCAGCGCGCCCAGCGCGCGCGGAATCCACAGTTTCTGCAGCAGGCGCAGGATCGGGTTGCCGACCAGTGCGAAGAACATCGCCAGCAGCACCGGCAGGATGATGTCCTGCGCAGCCCACAGCGTGTAGCCCACCGCCAGGGTCGCCAGCACCACCAGCGACATCGGCCCGCGTGGGCGAGACGGAGGCGGCAGCGGTGCCTCCGGGTCCTGCGGATCGGCTGGTGACAGGGACAGGGAGGACTCGCTCATCGACGCATCAGCCGGAAAGGGGAGCGCATTATCCGCCGGCCGCGATCGGCGCGGCGGATTCCATGGATCAACGTTCGGACAGTTCGGTGGCGGCTTCGGCCGGGCGCGGTTCGCGCGGCTCCGGTTCTGCGGCGGGCCGTGGCGCCGGCGCTGGCGCGGGCCGTGCGGTTGATGCCGATGCAGCCGCCTGTGCCTGTTCGCTGGCGTTGTCGGCTTCTTCGGCCGCATCGTCGGCGGTAGCCGCAGCCTGCGCCGCCATCGCCGTGGCGAACGCTGCCTGCGCACTGGCGAACAGGTTCGACACTGAACCCACCATCTGCAGCCAGCGCGCACCGTTGACCTTGCCCGGCATTTCCAGCTTGCCGGCAATGAAGCCACCGGCCAGGCCCACTACCACGATGCGTAGTGGCGACCAGCCCTGGCGCCAGACCTGACTGAGCGTGGACCAGTGGTCCTGGGTCTCGACCAGACGCACGGTCACCACCTGTTCGCAGCGCTTCACCCGCCGCTGCAGCGCACCGAACTTCATGGCTTGCCCTCTGGCAGCTGCACATCGGCATCGGGGTCGTCTTCGCTGGGCTCGTCGAACAGGCCCAGGCGGGACAGCTGGCGCCGGGTGGCGTGCATGCCGGTGTGGTGGAAGAAGTAGGACACCCGCCAGATCGCATAACCGGTGACGGCCAGGCTCAGCAGCGAGGTGATCAGCAGGGCCTGCAGCCAGCTCAGGCCCCAGCTTTGCAGCAGGGCGATGAGGGTGGCGGCCATCAGCAGCCAGGCCGACGCACCGAACACGATCGCTACCCCGGCCCAGGCCAGTGCACGGCCGAATGCGCTGCGAGCCAGCGCGAAGTCGGCCGAGGCCAGCCGGCGCAGCGAACGCAGCGAGTGCTTGGCCGAATCGGCAGCGGCACGACCGGCCGCGCCGACCTGGCGGATGCTCTCATCCAGCGGCGGGGTGGCCGCCGGATCAGGGGCTTGCGCGTTGTCTTCGTTCACGCCGCGGCTTACTTGTCGCTGCTGCCGCGGGCCAGCTTGGCGATGATCCAGCCGGCAGCGAAGGCCACGCCGAACGAGGCCAGCGGACGTTCGCGGATCAGCTCGGCGGCGCTGTCGATCAGGTCCTTGCCCTTGTCCATCAGTGCATCGACCTGTTCCTTGGCAGCGGCCCCGCCGAACTCGGCGGCGGCCAGGCCGGACAGTGCGCTGTCGGACAGTTCAGCCTTGACGTTGGCCTTGCCGATCCGCAGTTCGTCGGTCGCGGCACCGGTTGCGCCCTTGATCGCACCGCCGGCGGCCGTGGCGGCCTGCTTCAGGTGGGAACCGGCTTCACCCAGGTGTTCCTTCAGGTTCTCGGTATTGGTGGGGCTCATCGAATCACTCCTGTTGCGATGGGGGAACGGGCGTCGGCGGTGCCGACCTGGACTGACAGCAATAGCATTGCCGGGGTATAGGGGGTGTTACGGCAGGGCGATCAGCGCATCACGAGCTGGCCCTGCTGCTGGCCATTGTTGCGCAGCACGCGCACCACCAGGGTCGGCGGGCGTTGCTGGAAATTGGCACGCCAGCTGGCCAGGTCGGCGAATTCACCCACGGTGGCGTCGGTGATGATGTCGCCCTGCTGCAGGCCGTTGCTGGCCGCGCGGCTGCCGCGCTTGACCTCGCTGACCAGCACGCCGCCGACCCCCGACTGCCGCAGCGACTCGGGCAGGTCGACGAAGGTGGCGCCGGTCAGCCGCGGGTCCAGGCTCTCGCCGGTGACCGCACGTGCCTGTTCCTTCAGCGTTGCCTTGATCTGCACGGGCTTGCCTTCGCGGCGGACGTCCAGCGTCATCGGGCTGCCGACGGCGGCCAGGCCTTCCACGTTGTGCAGGGCTTCGGCGCTGTCCACGCGTTGGCCGTTGGCCGAGACCACCACGTCGCCCGGCTTCAGCCCGGCTGCGGCAGCGGCCGAGCCGGCCAGCACGCGGGTGATCAGCGCACCACGTGTTTCGGCCAGGCCCAGTCCCTGCGCAATCTGCGCGGTCAGGTTCTGGCTTTCCACCCCCAGCGTGCCGCGCACCACCACGCCGTGCTTGACCAGCTGGTCGACCACGCTGCGCGCCAGGTTCGATGGAATCGCCAGGCCCAGGCCGATGTTGCCGGCCATGCTGCCCTGCGGGTTGAAGCTGGCGGTATTGATGCCGACCAGCTGCCCCTGCAGGTCGACCAGTGCACCACCGGAATTGCCGGGATTGATCGACGCATCGGTCTGGATGAAGTTCTGGTAGCCCAGCCCGCGGATGCCGCTGCGGCCCACCGCCGAGACGATGCCGGACGTGACCGTCTGGCTGAAGCCGAACGGGTTGCCGATGGCCACGACGAAGTCGCCGACCCGCAGCTGGTCGCTGTTGCCCAGCTTGATGTCGGTGAGGTTCTGCGCCGGAATGCGGATCAGGGCGATGTCGGTATCGCGGTCCGAACCCAGGAACTGGGCCTTGACCGTGCGCCCGTCGGCCAGTGTCACCTGCACGTCATCGGCGTTCTCGATGACATGGTGGTTGGTCAGTACCAGGCCTTCCTTGGCGTCGATGATCACGCCGGAGCCGAGCGATTCGTTGATGCGTTCCTGCGGGATGTCCGGGAACAGGCGGCGGAAGAACGGGTCGTTGAAGAAGGGATTGCGTACGCGAACCACCTGCTTGGTGTTGACGCTGACCACCGCCGGCATCGCCTTCTCCAGCATCGGTGCCAGTGACGGTACCGCCTGTCCGGCCACCGAGGCCGGCAACGCTGCGGTGGTCGGCAGGACCGCCGGCAGCGGCGCGGCGTCGGCACGGTTGTCCAGGTGGGCATTGATGCCGGTGGCAACGAAGCCACCGAAGGCGGCGGCGATTGCGAGCGTGAGCAGGGTGGGAAGCGGTCGCATGGGAGTCGGTTCGCTGGCGTGGGTGGGGGCTGTTCGGGCCTACGGTAAAACAAGCTGAATGAGTGTGTCGCGATCTGGATAAATGCGCCATGAAAACGGGGGCCTCGAAGGTGGGAGCGCGGGGGCCAGAACGCGCTTGTGGCGACACCCGGGCAGGTGATGGGTGCGCCACTCAAGGCCAACGCGCGCCGCACCGGCACAGGCGGATACTTGCGCAGTTCCGCGCAGGCGGGTGCCGCAATGCGCCACGACGGATGCCGGACGCTGCGTCCGTGCACGTGCGCGCGACGACGGCCAGGCAATGCTGGGTTCGCGTGGCGCAGCACTGAAAAAAAGGGGTTTGCTGCGAACCGCAGGTGGCAACGGGGGCTGCTGCGTACACCATCGGCGTCGCAACAGATGCGATTGCTGGCACATGCCCCGTTCCACGATCGTCAATGTCGGTATAGCATCGCCCCGTTTTGATACTTAAGGCCCGCAGGAGGGCAACATGAGCAACGGTAATGGTGTGTCGGTCGTGACCGACGCTGTCGAGAACGTGAAAGAAACCGCCACCAACGTCGGCGAGACCATCGCCCACGCCGCCGAAGACGCAGTGAAGTCGGTCAAGAAGACCGTCAAGCGCGCCAGCAAGGCTGCCGGTACCCGCGTTGCCAAGGCCAAGAAGGCCGTGGCCAAGGTCGAGAAGACCGTTGCCAAGAAGGCCGAGAAGGCTGCCAAGTCGGTTGGCAAGACAGTTGCCAACGCCAAGAAGAAGCTGGAAGCGGCCAAGAAGAACGCCAAGGCCGAAGCTGCTGCCCTGAAGAAGGAAGTGGCGAAGAAGAAGGCGGCTGCGGGCAAGGCCGTGACCAAGAAGGCCGCCGCTGCCAAGAAGACCACCAAGGCCGCCACCAAGGCTGCCGGCAAGAAGGTCGCCACCGTGAAGAAGGCCGCCACCAAGAAGGCTGCTGTCGCGAAGAAGACCGTTGCCAAGAAGACCACGGCCGCCAAGAAGGTGGTTGGCAAGAAGGTCGCCACCGCCAAGAAGGCTGTGGCCAAGAAGACCGTCGCCGCCAAGAAGGTTGCCGGCAAGAAGGCAGTGGCTGCGAAGAAGGTTGTCGGCAAGAAGGTTGCCGCCACCAGGAAGGTCGCCACCAAGAAGACCGCCGCCGCCAAGAAGGTTGTCGGCAAGAAGACCGCCGCCGCCAAGAAGGTTGTCGGCAAGAAGGCTGCCGTCGCCAAGAAGGCCGTTGCCAGGAAGACCACTGCTGCCAAGAAGGTCGTCGCCAAGAAGGCTGCACCGCTGAAGAAGGTCGCCGCCAAGAAGGCTCCGGCCAAGAAGGCTGTTGCCAGGAAGGCCCCGGCCAAGGCCGTGCGCAAGGTCGCCAAGCGCAAGTAATCGCGCCGTGACCGAAGGCCCTGCCGCCCACCGGGTGGTGGGGCCTTTCGCGTTTTCGGGGCGCGGTCTGGGGCAAGATGCAGATTCTTCCCGCCGGAGCCCCAGCATGCGCGGTATCGATTTCAGTTCCTGGCAGGGCGTGCTGTCCACGTTGGCCGGCCTGGTCCTGATCACCCTGCTGGGCGTGGGCATCCGCCTGCTGGTGATGCAGACCCTGCAGCAGCGTCGCGAGCGCGAGAACCGGCAGATCAACGAGCGGCTGCGCACACTGATGGCGGCCTACAAGACCCTGGGCGGTTCATTCACTGGTGAACTGGGCGTGGATCCCAGCCATCGCCGTGATCTGCGCCAGCGCGAAGCAGCCGAAGGCATCGCCGAACCGCGTTCGGATCGAACGCGCCGCATCCGCGATGCGGTCGAGGCCGCGCTCTCGGACATCCTGTTGCTGGGCACCGACGAACAGGTGCGGCTGGCCGCGCGCGCTGCCAACGAACTGGCACAGGGGCGACCGGTGCATACCCACGAACTGGTGGTCTCGCTGCGCGACTTCGTGCGCGAAGCGCTGGACCTGGCGCCGATTCCTCCCGACCTGCGGATTCCGCCGCAGGGGCCGACCCGCCCCGCTGCCAGTGGTGGCGGCAAGGGGCGCAACGATGGCGATGCCAAGGGCGGCCGTGCGGGTGGTGGCGGAGGTGGGGGCGGCGGAATGGGCGCTGGCATGGGCGGCATGGGCGGCATGGGCCTCGGTGCCGGCGCCGCACTGGGCGCCGGCCATGCCGCTGCCAGCGATGAAACGGACGCGCGCTGAGCACGTCCGCCGGGTTCAGCGGGTCAGCTCGTAGATCGGCACGAAGCCGCCGTAGATCATCCGCGCACCGTCAAACGGCATCGGATTCTTCGTTGGATCAAACCGCGGGTCTTCCATCATCTTCTTCATACCGGCGTCGCGGGTCGATTTGTCGGGCCATTCGATCCAGGAAAACACCACCGTCTCGTCCGGCGTGGCTTTCACCGCGCCGAAGAAATCGGTGGTCTTGCCGTGCGGCACGTCATCGCCCCAGCACTCCACCACGCGCAGTGCGCCGTACTCGATGAAGACCGGATCTCCTGTGCGTGCATGGGCGAGGAACTTCTCCTTGTTGGCGGTGGGAACCGCCAGGACGAAACCATCGATGTAGCTCATTGCCAGCCTCCGGATGGACCGTGCCACATGCACGGCCTTCAAGTACACGACGAACCAGCGCGGCGGGGATCGACATCCCGCGTACGCCTGTTCAGCCCGGGCCACCCGGGAGCGGGGCCAGCGCCGTATCCGGTGGCTGCTGGCCGGCCAGGTGGCGCACGAAGTAGTCCCACATGCGGTGCGTATAGGTGGCGTCGTTGCGGAACAGTTCGTGGTCCTGTCGAGCCAGGTACAGCAGGTCGTAGCGACGCTGGGCCTTGTTCAGGGCCGCGGCCAGCTGCAGGGTCAGCGCGGGTGGCGCGTTCTCGTCCAGTTCGCCATAGACCAGCAGCAGATGCCCGCGCAGGTTGCTGGCCAGCGCCGCATTGTCGAGACCGGCAAAGGGGGCCGGCACGCCATCGGCCATGGCTGTAGCTGGCACCACGCCACCGAACAGCCGGTCCATGCCGTGCAGGGCGCCGCCGTACATGCCCTGGAAATTGTGGCTGCCGGCCGAGGCCACGGCCACCCTGTAGAACGCGGGGTAGCGCAGCAGGGCACGCGCCGCGCTGTAGCCGCCGAACGAATGCCCATAGATGCCGACCCGCTGCAGGTCGATACCCTGGTAGCGTTCGCCCAACTGGCGCAGTGCGGCCACATGGTCATCGAGCTGTACATCGGCGCCGTGCAGGAAGCTGCTGTCATGGAATGCCTTGTCGCGGCCGCCGGTTCCGCGGGCATCGATGCTGACCACCACGAAGCCGAGCTCGGCGAGGCTGGCGCGGGATACCGGGTTCTGCGCCGAGACCGCTTCGGCATAGGTGACCGGCGCATTGCTGATGAAAGCACCGCCGTACATCGCGTCGATCACCGGGAAGCTGCCGTCATCGCGATAGTCGCGGGGCAGGTAGATGGTGGCGAAGATCGGCGTGCGCCCGTCGGCGGCCAGCAGCCGCTCGCGCCGTGGCGGCCGCCAGCCAGCAGTGACGACCGCCTGCGCATCCGCAGCCTCCAGCACCATCACTTCGCGGCCATCGTCGCTGGCGCGCAGCACCGTGCGTGGCGGCTGCGCGAGGCTGGACACCGTATCCACCAGGTAGCCACCGCCGGGCGACAGCGCTTGCGGGGCACGTCCACCGAACAGCATGCCGGTGCCCGCATCAGCCAGGTGGTCGTCGCCATCGGCGGCCAGGCGCTGCACCGCTCCGCCGTGCAGCGGTACCCGGTACAGGCCACGCACGTAGGGATCGCCGCCCTCGACACCGCCGGCACTGAAGTATGCCCAATCGCCTGCGCTGTCCACGCCGAGCAGGTCCCGCACCGCCCACCGGCCGCCGGTGAGCTGGCCCATCACCTTGCCGTCGGACAGGCGCACCCGGTACAGATGGCCCCAGCCATCGCGCTGCGAGAACCACACGGCGGTGTCCCGGCCGGGCAGGATTGCCACCGCTGGCCGGTTGTAGGAATACACGTTGAGCTGCAGGCGGGTATCACTGGACTCCTCCAGCACGGTGCGCAGCGCACCGCTGCCGGCGTCGATCTCTACCAGGCGCAGGCGCCGTGGCATGCCGAAGTGCGCCATCGCGGCGTACAACCGGCCACCGTCCCAGCCCAGGATGCCCGCCTCGCTCAGGATGTTCCAGCCCTCGGGCAGGGTGATGTCCTGCTGCCGGCCGCTGCGTACATCGACGATGTACAGGCTGTCGCGCACCTGCTGTGCATCGCCCAGTACCCCCAGCTTCACGGTGTGCACGCGTGGGCGCGCGCTGTTGGCCGGCGTGCTTTCCAGATAGGGGTAGTCCTGCAGCGCACGCTCGTCGTAGCGGATGCCGGCCACGTAGCGGCCATCCGGTGACCAGCCGACCGCAAACGGCCGCACCGGCATCCGGCCCTGGCGGCGCGGAATGCCGCGGAGGGTGAAGTCCGGCAGTACGCCATAACCATGACCGGGTTCGCCGCCGGTGGTCAGTGCCCGTGCTGCCGTTCCGGGCGACTGCAGCCACAGATTGTGGTCGCGCACCTGCAGCCAGGCATCGCCAGCGGGCGAAAGCAACGCATCTGCCGGCGGCATCGCATCCTGCGACGGCGCGCATTGCCAGCGCGGCCACCGGCAATCGATCGGCGCCTCGCCGCTGAATCGCAGGCGCAGGCCATCGTCGGTTGCCTGCACGCTGGCCAGTCGCAGGCGTGGCCCGCTGGCACCGAAGGGCGCCACCGCGCTGTCCAGTGCGGCGGGCTCGAACAGGACCTTGCCAGTGGCCTGTAGCGGGTCGACCAGTACCGCCTGGCGTCGACCGCGTGCATCCTCGCGCTCATACCAGAAGCGGCCATCGGCCAGCCAGTTCGGCACGACCGAGGCATTGCGCAATGCACCGCGCAGGTGGCTGTCGTGCACGCGCTCGGCGCGCTGGTAATCAGAAGGCTGCAGTGGCTGAGCCGATACAGTGGAACACCCGTCGATGAAGGCGAGGACGACAGCGCAGAGCGGGAACCGCAGCGGGGCAGGCACGTGCAAGGCAACCTCCTGTTGCAAGGGTCAGCGGAACTCGAATGCACGCGCGCCGCGCGCGTATGCCAGATACAGCCTGAATCAAGCCAAAAAATTCAGCAATGCGAAGGCTGCTGTTTTCAGGGAGCGTTGTGGCGAATAACGGAGAATTTACATTCCCGATGCGATGGCGCCCTGGCGCTGCTGCACACCATAAGAAAGTAAAGGTGTACCCCCATGAAGAATTCGCTGATTGCTCTGGCCCTGGCCGCCGCCCTGCCGTTCACCGCCTCGGCTGCTGAGAACCTGTCCTACAACTACGCCGAAGCCGACTACGCCAAGACCGACAACGACGCGTTCAAGTCCGACGGTTGGGGTGTGAAGGGTTCGTACGGCTTCCTGCCGAACTTCCACGCTTTCGGTGAGTACAGCCGTCAGGAATTCGACCACACCAACGTCAAGCTGGACCAGTGGAAGATCGGTGCCGGCTACAACGTTGAAATCGCTCCGAGCACCGACTTCGTTGCCCGCGTTGCCTACCAGAAGCTCGACCAGAAGCATGGCCTGGACTTCAACGGCTACAGCGCTGAAGCCGGTATCCGCACTGCCTTCGGCGCCCACGCCGAGGTCTACGGCATGGTTGGCTACGAAGACTACGCCAAGAAGCACGGCGTGAATCCGGAAGGCCAGTGGTACGGCCGCCTGGGTGGCCAGGTCAAGCTGAACCAGAACTGGGGCCTGAACGGCGAACTGAAGATGAACCGCGACGGCGACAAGGAATACACCGTCGGCCCGCGCTTCAGCTGGTAACTGCTGTTCCGGCGCGCCTGCGCGCTGGAGGCGTCTCGACAGGCCCGGCTCTTGCCGGGCCTGTTGCGTTTGTGGCGGCGCGAAACAAAATGCCGTCTGACTGGTGGCGCACGCGGGCCGAGCATTGCAAGGAATTGGATTCCGCCGCTGCGGGCACCGGCCTACGGTGGATGTTCCATGTTGCCTGGACAGGCCGCGATGCCACCGACACTCCCGCCCCTGCGGCCTGATCGGCCACGACGCCTGGCGCTGCTGGATCCGCACCCGGTACTTCGGTTGGGCGTGGAAGTTCTGCTCCGCCAACACAGTGGTGTGCAGGTGCGCGTGAGCCTGTCCAACGAGGCGCACCTGCTGCAGCTGCTGGAGCGCAGTCCGAGGTGTGTCGACCTGCTGCTGATCGATGCGCTGCCGATGGGCGACCTGGGCGATGGATTGGCCCTGCTGCGCGTGCTGTCGCAGCGCTGGCCGGCGCTGCCGGTGCTGGTGCTCTCGGCGCACTGCAACGCCAGTACGGTGACCACCGCGATGCGAGCCGGCGCGCGCGGCTTCCTGTCCAAGTCGATGCCACCGGAGACGTTGCTGCGCGCCATTGACGTGGTCGCTCGCGGAGGGCGCTTCGTGCCACCGGAACTACGCGAGGAGCTGAAGCTGCCACGCACACGCCGGGTATCTGCACCGGTGCTGACGCCGCTGAGCCAGCGCGAGCGTGAAGTGCTCGGGTTGGTGCTGAAGGGCGTCAGCACCAGTGAAATGGCCCTGCGCTCAGGGCGCTCGGCCAGCACCATCAGCTCGCAGAAGACGTCGGCCTACCGCAAGCTCGGCATCCGCGGGGATGGTGACCTGTTCCGCTTCCGCCACCTGCTCGAATGCGGCTGAGCGGCCTTACTCGCCCTGGTACTGCTTCTCTTCCACCAGCGCCGAACCGGCCACGCGGTTGATCTCGTTCTTCACCTGCACGCGCTCGCCATTGGTGCCATAGACACCGCGTGCCAGCTGGATGAACGCATCGTCGAACTCCTGGGCCGCTTCCTTGTCGCGCAGCTGGTCCTGGATGTCCCACATGCGTTCGTTGATCGCCTTCAGCTGCTGCTTCAGCGCGTCCAATGCCGGCTGCGCCTGCAGCTGCTGCTGCAGCAAGGGCAACAGGCCATCCAGTTCGGTGCGCACGTTGGCCAGCTTGGCTGCATCATCGATGCGCTCGGCCTTGATCTCGAGAATGGTGATCTTGTCGATCAGCTCGCCGATCGATACCGGGGTCAGGATGGCGTCCACGTGGTTGGTTCCTGGAAACAAGGCGCCATGATACCGCGCGGCTGGCACGTAGCCTCCATCCACGGGATTTACGCCGAATTTGCGCTGCAGGCCGGGCAGCGCCCTCGATCCGTTACGGCGGCGCCCCCGACACTGCCGTCCCGGCGGCGCGATCGCCTTCGACGAGGAACACAGTGCAGTGAACAGCAAGGAGACGATGGCGGCGCTGGTGGCCGCCCTGGCAGGGCTGCTCGGAATCGGCAGCGCGCAGGCACAGGTGCAGGCCAGTGGCAGTGCTGCATTGACCAGCGACTACGTGTGGCGTGGCAGTTCGCAGAGCGATGGCGACCCGGCGGTGCAGGCCGGCGCGAAGGTCTCGATCCCGTCGGGATGGTACGCCAGCGTGTGGGGTTCGAACGTTTCGTTCAAACCGGACAATGGCGCGCGCAGCGAGTTCGACCTGGTGGCCGGCTGGTCCGGCGCACTGGCGCCGGCCTGGAACCTGGATGCGAACCTGACCCGCTACGTGTACCCGGGCAGCGGCCGCACGCTGGACTGGACCGAACTCAACACCACGTTGACCTGGAAGCAGCGTGCCTGGCTGCAGGTCGCCCATTCCAGCGATGCACTGGCCGGTGGCCATCGCGGCACCTATGCCCAGCTGGGTGTGCGTGTGCCGCTGCACGAACGCGTCCGCCTGGAAGCGGCGGTGGGCCAGTACTGGCTGGCCACCGCGCAGGGCCCGGACTACCTGCATGGCCAGCTCAGTGCCATTGCCACGCTGGCCCCGGCATGGGAGCTGCGTGCCACCGTGCACGACACCGACGGTGCGGCCAAGCGCCTGTTCCCGGGTAACGCCGGTGGACGCTGGGAGCTGGCGCTGCAGGGCAGTTTCTAATTCGACGATGCCGCCTGGCGCGCACGCAGCGCGCCGGGCAGCCACAGCAGCAGGGCCAGCACGGCCACGGCGGCACCGGCCACGCAGACGCCGGTCCAGCCGAAGCGCTGGTAGACCTGTGCAGACAGCAGCGAGCCCAGCGAGCCGCCGATGAAATAGCCGGTCATGTAGCCGGCATTGAGGCGGTTGCGTGCCGCAGGCTGCAGCGCATAGATCAGGTTCTGGTTGCTGACATGCAGCAGCTGCGCGGCCAGGTCCAGCACCACCACGCCGACCAGCAGCGCCAGCAGCGAGTGGGCCGACAGCCCCAGTGGCAGCCACGACAGCAGCAACAGCGCCAGTGCAATGGCGGTGGCACGTCCGGTCTGGCCACGGTCGGACATGCGACCAGCCAGACCCGCCGCCAGCGTGCCGGCCGCACCGACCAGCCCGAACAGGCCGATGGTGGCGTCGCTGTAGGCGTACGGCGATTGTGCCAGCAGGAATGCGAGCGGGGTCCAGAAGATCGCGAACATGGCGAAGCTGCAGGCGCCCAGCAGCGTGCGCTGGCGCAGCACCGGTTCCCGCACGAACAGTTCGCCAATGGAGCGCAGCAATGCGAAATAGCCAAGGCCGGCGCTGTGATGGAATCGCGGCAGGCCGCGCTGCAATGCCAGTGCGGTCAGCACCAGGGTGGCAGCGGCGATCGCGTACACCAGGCGCCAGTCGCCGAGGCTGGAAAGCAGGCCGGCCACAGTGCGCGCCAGCAGGATGCCCAGCAGCAGGCCACTCATCAATGTTCCGACCACGCGGCCACGATGTTCCGGCGCGGCCAGCGTGGCGGCGAACGGCACCAGCACCTGGGCCACCACCGAAAACAGGCCGGTGATCGCGGTGCCCACCAGCAACCAGGTCAGCGACGGTGCGCAGGCATTGATCACCAGTCCGCCCGCCGACAGCAGGCTCATCACCACGATCAGGCGGCGGCGTTCGAACAGGTCACCCAGCGGCACCAGCAGGATCAAGCCGGCGGCATAGCTCAGCTGCGCGGCGGTAACCACCATGCCGACCTGGCCGAACGGCACGCCGAAGGCGTCGGCGATGGTGTGCAGCAGCGGTTGCGCGTAGTAGTTGCTGGCCACGGCCAAGCCGGTGGCGACCGACATCAGCAGCACCTGCCAACGGTGCAGAGGGGGAAGGGACGGGCTCACGCGATGTTCCAGGAAGCGGGGGGGCACAGTGTCCGCCTGCTGCGATCATGATGGAAATGAATCATCATCATCCATGCCATCTGAAAACAAGATAGTTGTATGAACCTCAAGCAGCTCGAGTTCGCCGTGGCGCTGGCCGAGGAGGGCAATTTCACCCGTGCCGCCGAGCGCTGCCACGTGGTGCAGTCCGCGCTCAGCCACCAGATCGCCCATCTTGAACAGGAACTGGGTGCCACGCTGTTCGAGCGCCTGCCGCGCCAGGTGCGGGCCACCGCCGCCGGCGAGGCGTTGCTGGTGCACGCACGCCAGGTGCTGGCCAGCCTGCGCCACCTGCGCGCCGACGTGGCCGCCGTCAGTGGCGAAGTGCGTGGGTTGCTGGCCATCGGGCAGATTTCCTCGCTGACCGGAATCGACGTTGTGGCGATGCTGGCGGCCTTCCAGCGCGTGCACCCGCAGGTGGAGTTCCAGTTGCGCGTGGACAAGAGCGAGGACCTGATCGCGCAGGTACAGTCGCGCGCGCTGGATGTGGCACTGGTCGGCCTGGCGCCTTCGGCAGCGCTGGACGGTGTCTGCCATCAGGTGCTGCAGGAGGAGGATCTGGTGGCGGTACTGGCGCCATCGCACCGGCTGGCCGGGCGCAAGCGGCTGCCATTGGCCGCACTGCAGGATGAAGCACTGGTCGACTTCCCGCGCGGCACCGGCGCACGCCGGCAGACCGATGATGCTTTTGCCGCAGCCGGACTGCCGCACACGGTCCGTTTCGAGGTCAACCTGATGGAACTGGTCGAGCGCTTCGTCCGCCATGGGTTGGCGGTCGGCATCGTGCCGGCATTGATCGCCGATGGGTTTCAGGGCGTGGTGCAGATTCCGCTGCAGCCGACCCCGACCCGGCGCGTGCACCTGGTCTGGCAGCGCCTGCCGACACCAGCGGCGCGGGCGTTCGTCGACGCCGTGCTCAACCGCGCAGGCGCAGGCTCAGGCCCTTGAGGAAGTTGCGCAGCATCTGGTCCAGGCAACGCCGGTAGTTGGCGTGCCCGGGTTGGCGGAACAGCGCGCCCACTTCCGACTTGGAGACATTGAAACCTGCGCTGGCAAAGATCTCCATCAGGTCCACGTCGCGCAGCTGGAACGCCACGCGCAGCTTCTTCAGCACCAGGTTGTTGTCGATACGGGTTTCCACTGCGCGCTGCGGCTGGCTCTCGTCGCGGCCACGCAGGTGCACGATCAGGCCGTCGAGGAAGTGCGCCAGCGCGCTGTCGTTCATCGCCTCGAAACCGGCTTCGTCCTCGCGGCGCAGCCAGGCCTTCACCTGCCCGGTATCCACGGCAAAGGCCGGGTCGGCCATCTGGCACAGGGCGACCACGTGCTGGTCACCCAGGTCCAGGGAGTAGCGCACGCTGCGCAGGACATCATTGTTGATCATGGCCCAATTGTACCGGCCCCTGGCGTGTCACCGGACTGTCATCGAACTGCAGCATCGTGAGCACTCGTTCGCTGGGACCCTTGCATGCGCCGGTATCTGTTTTCCGCACTACTGCTCGCCGGCAGCTTCGCTGCCTTCGCCCAGGACCGCTTCGTACCCGTCGAGCGGCGCCTCAGTGCATCCCAACTGGCCGAGGTCGGGCTCAGTCCAGCGCAGTTGCAGGCGTTGAACCGGGTACTGCGCGAGGCAGAGAGCGCGACCGCTGCGTCGACGGCAGCGGTGGCCCCGGTCGCTGCGCCGCTGCCTGCCAATGTGCCGGCACCGGCAGCAATGCATCTGGGCCTGGATGACGAACCGGTCAGTGCCCGTGTAGTCGGAGAGGTCGCAGGCTGGCAGCCCGGCACGCTGTTCACCCTTGATAACGGCCAGCAATGGCAGGTGATGAAGGGACAGATGAAGCTGCGCAAGGTGTTGCAGTCGCCGCAGATCGCCGTTGTTCCTGGAATTGCCGGGCGCTGGTTCCTGCAGGTCGACGAAGACCTGCCCAAGGCCAGAGTGTTTCGCGTGCGTTGAGCCGGGGGGACGGCTGGACGGCGGGCAACTCAGGACGGGCCGGGAATGCCAGAATGGGCGTCCGGTTTTTCCCCCCTGGAGTTGCCTGATGACCCGCACTGTCCTGATTACCGGCGCCACGTCCGGCTTCGGCGCCGCCGCCGTCCACCGCTTCGCCCAGGCCGGCTGGAAAGTGATCGCCACGGGCCGCCGCAGCGAACGCCTGCAGCCGCTGGTCGAGCGCTACGGCAAGGACGTGGTGCACGCCGCCGCCTTCGACATCCGCGATGCGGTGGCGATGGAGGCGGCCCTGCTGGCGCTGCCGCCGGCCTTTGGCGAGATCGACCTGCTGGTCAACAACGCTGGCCTGGCGCAGGGCACCGCGCCGGCACAGAGCGCCACGCTGTCGGACTGGACCACGATGATCGACACCAACATCACCGCGCTGGTGACCCTGACCCACCGGCTGCTGCCGCAGCTGGTGGAGCGTAAGGGCGCGATCATCAACATCTCGTCGGTGGCCGGCGTCTACCCGTACCCGGGTGGCAACGCCTACGGTGGCACCAAGGCCTTCGTCAGCCAGTTCTCGCTGGGCCTGCGTTCGGACCTGCACGGCACCGGCGTGCGCGTGACCACGATCGAGCCGGGCATGGCCGAAACCGAATTCACCGTGGTACGTACCCATGGCGACCAGAACGCCTCGGACAAGCTCTACAGCGGCGCCAACCCGATGACCGCCGAAGACATCGCAGAGCAGATCTTCTGGGTGGCCAGCCTGCCGCCGCACCTGAACATCAACCGGCTGGAGCTGATGCCGGTCAGCCAGTCGTTTGCCGGATTCCAGGTCGCCCGCGAGGGCTGACCTGCTTCGCGGGTCCTGTAGAGCCGAGCCTATGCTCGGCTTCGTCTGGATTCAGCCGAGCATGGCTCGGCTCTACAGG
>NZ_JBHHMJ010000421.1:0-543 GCF_042136455.1 Stenotrophomonas sp. 3diitr2024 | reverse complement strand
CCCTGCACCCGCAGATGCTTCAAGCCAGAGCAACACCAAAGGCCAGAGCCAGAGCGGCTCTGGCCTTCTGCTTGTTGGGCGGGCCGGTGCGGGTTGGCAGGATACGCCGTAAACCCGTCCATGGGGGCTCGATGGCGCCATCCATGGCGCCAACGGTCCTGCCAACCCACACCGCCCCGCCTCTGACAGGTTCACTCGGCTGTTGGTAGGTGCCGACCGTTGGTCGGTACATCTGTCAGATATCGAATGAATTCATTTGTGCCGACCAACGGTCGGCACCCACGAGAGCAGAAAGCCGTTCCGACAGATCGCAGGAAACTGTCGAAGGCGGGGTGGGTCAGGTTGTGGGGGTGTCTGATCTGGCCCCCCGTCAGCGGACGCCAAGAAGCGATACTTTGATCGCACTTGGAGGTCCCTTATGTCCCGTATCACTCGTCGTAGCTATACCGATGAGTTCAAGCACCAAGCCGTGGAGTTGGCCGAGTCGCTCGGGCCTGCCGCAGCAGCCCGTCAGCTGGAGATGTCGGTCAAGACGCTGGGCCT
>NZ_JBHHMJ010000412.1:0-395 GCF_042136455.1 Stenotrophomonas sp. 3diitr2024 | reverse complement strand
CGCTGCAACGAGATGCTGGCGCCGATGCTGGGCACCCTGCACAACCTGTTCTATTACGAAAAGCTCATGGCCGACATCCGTGCCGCGATTGAGGCGGGAACCTTCCTGGCCTTCCGCGAGTCCTTCTACGCGGCACGCGGTAGCAGTCCTCCAGCACACGCACCTGGCGGATGCGGTCCAGGCGGAAATGGCGGAAGTCCTCGCGGCCTTCGCACCACGCCGCCAGCGTCGGCACTTCATCGAAGTAGCCCAGCGCGAACGGCCAGGCGATCAGGGCGAGGATCGCCAGCGGCCAGCACAGTACGAACAGCAGGCACCACACACCGAGCGCGAACAGGGTCTTCATCACGGTCTCCTTGGGACGGCACCCTGCCGCCTGCGGACACCTTGGCGCC
>NZ_JBHHMJ010000405.1:0-15489 GCF_042136455.1 Stenotrophomonas sp. 3diitr2024 | reverse complement strand
GTCCTGCATCGATCAGGTTTGCCGTGGATGATTCGCGCGTGGCCGGCGACATTGTTCTGGACACGGCAGGTGTCAGCCATGGCGGACTGGATGTTCGCTCATCGCCGCCAGCAGCGTGGCGTCGTCGGCGCCGTCCAGGCCCAGTTCGGCGAACAGCGCCTCCTTGCTGCGTACCAGTTCCTGTGCGTGCAGCCGGGATTCGGCCAGTACCTGGCGCAGCGTGGCTGCGTCCGGCGGGTTGCCCAGGTAGTCGATCACCACCGGCTCGAAGCCCGCATCGCGGATCAGTTTCAGTGCGCCGCGCGAGTTGCTGCAGGCCGGGTTGTGCCAGATCGTCACGTCCATCAGAACCACTCCAGCAGAGACACGCCCACACCCACGTAGGTGGCCTTGTGGTTGTAGTCGATCAGGCTTTCGCCGTAGCCGTCGAAGACCTGCACATGGCCACGCAGCAGGTTGCTGATCGGGAAGCCGTAGTCCAGCTGCAGCGCACCGTGCGAACGGCTTCCGGTGCGCAGTGAATGGCGCGCCATCAGCGAGACCTCATGCCCATTGCGGTTCCAGGTCAGGGTAGCGTCGCCGCGGCCCATGTAATCCTCGATGTCCGGATTGTTGTCTTCGCTGCGGCTTTCCGGAATGCGGTACCAGGGACGCAGCACCAGCGCCCAGTTCTCGCGGTCCAGGCCGATGTTGAGCATGACCCGGTTCCAGCTGCGTGACAGCGGGTCGGCGCGGCCATTGGACTGGTGGTTCAGCGCGATGCCGGTCATGCGCCCGCGCCAGCCACCGATCGAGTAGCCGTTGCGGAACACCATCATCACTTCCGGCTCGTAATTGGTTTCGCGGAACGGGCGCGAATCCTCGCTGTTGTAGGCCTGCCAGCGCGAACTCTGGGTGTAGCCGGCCCAGATGTCGCCGTTGTCGCCGAACAGGTTCTCGACGATCTTGGTCTTGAAGCTGATCTGGAACTTCAGCTCGGCACTGTCGAGTACCTGCGGGGTGGTTACGCTGTTGGCCGGGTTCGGCGAGTGCGGCATGGTGTTGCGATCGCTGGTCCAGAAGGCGGGCAGCAGGTACACCGGCTTGTAGGCGCGCAGTTGGAACGGCCCCAGCTTGGAGTCCTCGGCCAGTTCCCAGCGGCTGTCCAGCAGCGAACCGCGGCCGGCGTTGGCCAGCGCGCTGTCCGGCGTCGCCGGGCGGAACAGGTCGCTCACCCGCTCGCGCAGCTTTTCCTCGCCCTGGCTCACGCGCGCGGTCTGCCGTTCTTCGCGGCGGGCCTGTGCAGCCGCTTCGGCGGCAGCATCAGCGGCGGCGGTAGCCTCCGGGGTATGCCCGAACAGGCGGTCATAGCAGGCCAGCCGGGCCGCGTCGGTGGTAATTGCCGCGCAGGCGGCCGGTGAGGTATCGGCGGTAGGCGCGAACTCCTGCGCAGCCAGCGGTGCACTGGCCAGGGCAAGCGCCAGCGGCGCCAGACGGGGAGACAGCGTGGGGAGGGTCATTGCAGCAGGCCCTTCGATGAATTCGGGAATCACACAGTGTGGCGGCTGTGCCGGATCGCGGCCAGCCCCACGGTTTATGCACGGTCACAGCGTGCGCGTGGCGTGAAGGCCCGGTGGCTCAGAAGAACCAGGCGAACGCGAACAGGCCCAGCATCGCGATCACGACCGCCAGTTTCAGTGCCAGGCCAAGCAGGATGCCGAGCCAGGTGGCCAGACCGACCCTGGTCGAGCGGCCGAGTTCGCGGGTGTGCCAGTACTCGCCGAGCAGGGCACCGACCAGCGGTCCGGCGAACAGGCCGATGGGCATGAAGAACAGGCCGACGATGCTGCCGACGAAGGTTCCCCACAGCGCCTTGCGGCTGGCACCGACACGCTGCGCGCCGACCACCGTGGCCAGCACGTCCACCAGCAGCGAAAGCAGGGTCAGTACCCCAAGCGCGACCAGGGTAGGCCAGCCGACGTGGGCAAAGCCGTCGGCCCAGGCGGCCAGCAGCAGTCCGATGAACACCAGCGGGATGCCCGGGAGGGCCGGCAGGATGATGCCGGCGATGCCTATCAGGACAAAAATGACCGCTAGCAGATACAAGATGAATGAGAGTCCCATGCTGTCCCGTATGGAGTCCGTTTTGGGGTTGACAGTGAAAGATTTTGCCAGTTGCTTTTTCGTTTTGGCCGGGTTAAGTTGCAGTCGCTGAGCTTGGCAAGGTCACCGTGGATCGTGGCCTGATGAAGCAAGATCTTCCCGATCCGCTGCATCGATGCACCTCGCTTCCCCCTTGCTTGTCAGCCGCCCACCAGGCGTTTCCAACAACAAGAGAGAGTCAAAGGGAGTTAGTGAGATGGCTGATCGCGAGACCGGTACCGTAAAGTGGTTCAATGATGCGAAGGGCTTCGGCTTCATCAGCCGGCAGAATGGCGAGGACGTGTTCGTGCACTTCCGCGCCATCGAGACCCAGGGCTTCAAGAGCCTCAAGGAAGGCCAGAGTGTGAGCTTTGAAGTCGTGCAGGGCCAGAAGGGCCTGCAGGCTGACAAGGTCCAGCCGATGTAACACCTGCCGTCCGTCGGCATGAAAAAAGGCCCGCGCAAGCGGGCCTTTTTCTTTGCCTTTGGCCCGCTGCAGGTCAGCGCAGGATGACCTTGCCGTTGACCACGCGCACATAGGTGTTCTCACGGATGCCACCCAGGTCACGCTGGTTGACCACGATGGTGCGGCCATCATCCATGCGCACGCTGATGTCGTAGGTATCGCTGGTCACATTCTTCTGGATCTGGTTGCCGGCCAGGGCGCCACCGACTGCGCCTGCAGCGGCGGCAATGTTCTTGTTGCCACGGCTGCCACCGGTGTGGTCGGAGATTTCATGGCCGGCCACGGCGCCAACGATGCCGCCGAGGATCGCGCCGGTCGCGCTGGGTGCGGTGCGGCCCGAGGGCACGGTGTTGATGCGGGTGACGATGCCACAGTCCGCGCAGCGGCCCTGGTTGTAGCCGCCGTTGTTGCCGTAGCCGCCGTTGTTGTAGCCGTTGTTGTAACCACCGCCACTGTAACCGGGCGAGGTGGCACAACCGGCCAGCGCGAGGGTAGCGATGGCGCTGGCGGCGATGAGCTGGATCTTCATGGGGCGTCTCCTGGCCGTGAAGGCGGGTATGTTGGGTGGTACTGCGTCATGCAGCAGGGTGGACGAATCCTCTCCCTTCGAACGTGAACAACGCGCCAACCACGCACCCGATGCCCGGCTGCAGGATGAACGCGCCTCAGCGGAAATCCTGGTGGCAGGCCCGGCAATCGGCCTGCAGCGTTTCCACGAGCTGGGCCAAGGCCCTGCAGTCGCCTGGCGGTGCAGCCAGCGCCGTGTTGAGGTTGCCGCGAAGTCGGCTGGCGTGCTGCTGGAACTGCGTGCTGTCCTTCAGCCCGGGAAACGCCAGGTCCAGGTCATTGGACAACAGGCGTAGCGCCTGCAGCCGCGGCACGCTGTCGGCCAGGCTGCAGCGGTTGTGCTGCTGGGCCCGCTGCAGCAGCTGCGACTGCCGCTGCATCACCTGCATCAGGCTGTCCGGGAACGGGTCGCGACGCGCCTGCAGGGCGCGGCCTACCATCACCGTGGCGACCAGGCCGATCAGCAGGCCCAGGCACAGTACGAACAGGTAGCGATGGGCAGGGGACAGGCGGCGGGGCGGGCTGGCGTTCATGCGGGCTCTCCGGGCGTGCAACGGTGGGTTCGACGTCGGCGTGCTTTGGGCGCTGGCACCTGCACGTTAAAATAGCCCGATGAACGAACAGGTCAAACAACGCTTTGCCGGCATCGAACGGCTGTATGGCGTGGGTGCGCTCGAGCGCCTGCAGGGCAGCCGCGTGGCGGTGGTCGGCATGGGCGGCGTCGGCTCGTGGGTGGTGGAGGCGCTGGCCCGTTCGGCGGTCGGTCATCTCACCCTGATCGATGCCGACGACATCTGCGTGTCCAACACCAACCGGCAGCTGCCGGCGATGGAAGGCAATTACGGGCGCAACAAGGCCGAGGCGATGGCCGAGCGCTGCCGTGCGATCAATCCGGGGATCGACGTCGATGCCGTGCAGGCATTCCTGACGATGTCCAACATGGCTGAGCTGCTGGACCGCGGGTTCGATCTGGTGATCGATGCCTGCGACAGCTTCCGGGTCAAGGTCGAGACGATCGCCTGGTGCCGCCGCCGCAAGCTGCCGCTGCTGACCGTCGGCGCTGCCGGTGGCCGCACCGACCCGACCCTGGTACGTATCCGCGACGTCTCGCGAACCGAGCACGACGCCATGCTGGCGCTGATCCGCAAGAAGCTGCGCAGCGAGTTCAACTTCCCGAAGAACGCCAAGCGCTATTTCGGCGTGCCGGCCGTGTATTCGCTGGAGAATGTGAAGTACCCGCAGGCCGATGGCAGCGTCTGCGGCATTCGTCCGAACCTGGGTGCCGATGCGGCGTTGAAGCTGGACTGCGGCGCCGGTCTGGGCGCGGCGACCCACATCACCGGCGCGTTCGCCTTTGCGGCGGTGGGCAAGGCGCTTGAGATGCTGCTGGAGCCGAAGAAGGCGAAAACCGAGGTGACCGAGGCCTACGCCGACGCGTGACGGTGGTGCCGGCCGCTGGCCGGCATCGGGTTCGTCGCCGTCGTTACAGCGTGCCGGCCAAGGTCGGGCCCCCGCCGTCACATTGCCGGCAGCGCGAACAGCCGCCGTGCATTCTCTGTCGTGGCCTGTGCCAGGGCCTCCAGCTCCATTCCGCGCAGCGCGGCCACGTGCCGGGCAATGGTTGCCAGCCGTGCCGGTTCGTTGCGCTGGCCGCGGACCCCTGCGTCGGGCTGGTCGGGCGCGTCGGTTTCCAGCAGCAGCTGCTCCAGCGGCATCCCGCGTACCAGCCGTTGCAGGCGCTGCGCCCGCTCGTAGGTCAGCGGACCGCCAAGGCCCAGCAGGAAGCCGTGCCTGTGCAGTTGCGCGGCCTGTTCAGGGCTGCCGGAAAAACTGTGCACCACGCCGCGCAGGCCGCCGACGCGACGGATCGCGGCGATCACCGCATCCACCGCGCGTCGCGCGTGCACGATCACCGGCAGATCGAATTCTCGGGCCAGTTCCAGCTGGCCGATGAAATACGCCTGTTGAGCCTCGGCATCCAGTCCTTCGACGAAGAAGTCGAGGCCGCATTCGCCGATCGCGCAGGGGCGTTCGCGCTCGATCCACTCGCGCAGCAGTGGCAGGTGCCCAGGCTGGTGATCGGCCAGGAACATCGGGTGCAGGCCGAAGGCCGGGTACAGCCCGGGCGCCTGCTGGCAGACCTCGCGCAGTTTCGGCCAGCTGGCAGCGGTGACCGCTGGCACCACCTGTTGGCGCACACCCACGGCCTGCGCCCGCTCGATCACCGCGGCACGGTCAGGGTCGAACGCGCTCGCGTCGAGATGACAGTGGCTGTCGACCAGCACGCTCAACGCTGTTCCAGCGGCGGTGGCGTGGTGGCGTTGCGGCTCTTCCAGTTCGCCAGCAGCAGCGTGCCGAAGCCCAGCACCAGCTCATCGATGAACGGGATCGGGTCCGGGATGAACAGCGTCAGCACGAACAGGCCGGCGGTGAGCTTGAACAGGGTGGGGTAGCGCAGCCGGCGCGCCCATTGCAGTACTGGCAGCAGCATCGGGTTGGCCATGGCGGGGATCCTCGTGGGGAATATGCAAACGCTACCACGGGCCCTGCATTTCCCGATGCTGAATGGGTTACAGCAATGAGCAGGAAATGTGGAGATTCCGTTCAGGCAGCGCGTGCTGCAATCTGTCCCGAGAACGTTGCGGATGGTCCGCAAGGAGCAGGTCATGAAAAGCACAACTACAACTGTCCTGGTCGCAGCGGGCGCGCTGCTGGTTGGTGGCATCGCCACCGCCGCCTTCATGAAGAGTGGCGACCGCTCGCCCGACTCCATCAGCGCCGCAACCCCCAATGGCGAGTCGCGCCTGGTTGATGGCAACGCCACCGACGATGGCGTGCGTGGTGACCAGCTCGACCCGTCCGCGCCGCGCGGGCTGGAATATGCCGATGTGCTGAAGGTCGACCCGATCACCGAGAAGCAGAAGGCCTATGCCACCGTGATCGGCACCGATCCGGTGCGTGAGATCTCCACCACCCAGACCCCGCACGAGGTCTGCCAGGACGTGACGGTGCAGGAACGCCTGCCGGAGCGTGATGGCAACGTTGGCGGTACCGTGGTTGGCGCGGTGGTGGGTGGCCTGCTCGGCAACCAGGTCGGTGGCGGCAACGGCAAGAAGGCCGCGACCGCAGCCGGTGCGGTGGCCGGTGGCTTGATCGGCAACCAGATCGACAAGCGCCACGTGGGCGGCCGCGTGGTCAACCGCACCGAGCGCCAGTGCCACACCGAAACCGCAACGTCCGAGTCGAGCCGCGTCACCGGTTACAACGTGACCTATCGCAACGAAGACGGCACCACCGGCACCATGCGCATGGCCAGCAAGCCGGGCAGCCGCATCGCCATGGGTACCAATGATGTGGTGAAGGGCTACAACGTGACCTATCGCTATGATGGCGCCGAGAAGACTGTGCGCATGGACAACAAGCCGGCCAGCGATCGCCTGCCGGTGGTCGATGGCCAGCTGGTCACGCAGACCGCTGCTGCCGGCGCCACGGCGGCCACGCGCCAGTAATCCAGAACATCCTGCTGCACCCGACGGGCCGGCTCATGCCGGCCCGTTTCGTTGTGCGCACGGGCATTCATCCGTGGGCAAAGGGAATCGACCATGATGGACGCCCCCTTCGACAAGGAGTCGGCATGAGCATCTTCGACCTGCGCCTGGAAACCGAGCGGCTGATCCTGCGCCCGCTGCTGCGCGAGGACTACGAACCGTACCTGGCATTCTGTGCCGACGAGGAAACGATGCGCACCCTGGGGGGTGTTCAACCGCCCTCGGTGGCATGGCGCGGCTTCTGCAGCCTGGCCGGCGCCTGGCAGCTGTTCGGCTTCTCGATGTTCAGCGTGATCGAGAAATCCAGCGGTGACTGGATCGGCCGGATGGGACCGTGGCAGCCGCAGGACTGGCCTGGAACCGAGGTCGGTTGGGGTATTCGGCATGCCAGCTGGGGCCGGGGCTATGCACCGGAAGCGGCGGTTGCTGCCATCGACTGGGCATTTGACACGCTGGGCTGGGACGAGGTGATCCACACCATCGCCGAGAACAACGACAACTCGAGGGCGGTCGCGCGCAAGCTGGGCAGCACGCTGCTGCGCATGGGAGAGCTGCCGCCGCCGTACAACGACAAGCCGATGCAGATCTGGGGCCAGTCGCGAGAACAGTGGCGGCAGCGCGTGCGCTGAGCGTTGCCGGTAGTGCCGGCCGCTGGCCGGCAACCTCGATGTGGCAGGATTCGTGCGATTGCCGGCCAGCGGCCAGCGTTACCGTGTTGCCATGCTGCATCCGCGCTTGGCATTCACCGGCGGGCTTGCCAGACTGCGTGCAGCTGGCCGCCGGCCGGATCCGAGGAAGCAGGCAATGGTGGAAGAGCGCGTCCCGTTGACGGTGCATGGCATGTCGGTGTCCGGCAATTGCCACAAGGTCCGCCTGCTGCTGGAGCAGCTCGGCAGCCGCTACCGCTGGGTGGAAGTGGACAGTGCCCATGGCCAGACCCACACCGCCGAGTTCCTTGCGCTCAATCCCAACGCCAAGGTGCCGTTGATCGTCCGCGACGATGGCCGCGTGTTGACTGAATCCAATGCGATCCTGTTCTGGTTGGCCGAAGGGACGCCCTACCTGCCTACCGACGGTTGGGAACGCGCGCAGGCATTGAGCTGGATGTTCTTCGAGCAGTACACGCACGAGCCATGCGTGGCGGTAGCGCGCTTCATCCGCGGCTGGACACCGCCCGATTCACCGCGCCGTGCTGAACTGCCACGCCTGCACGAGCGCGCCGCCACCGCGCTGGCGGTGATGGAGCAGCACCTGCGCGAAGCGCAGTGGTTCACCGGCAGCGCATACGGTATCGCCGACATTGCGCTGTTCGCCTATACCGACGTCGCAGGCGAGGGCGGCATCAGCCTGGCGCCCTTCCCGGAAGTGCGCGCCTGGCTGCAGCGCGTGCGCGCGCAGCCGCGCTTCGTGGCGATGCCAGCGGTGACCGCCGAGGTGCGCGCGCGCTTCGAGGCTGCCTGATCCCACAGGGTAGCGCCCGGCGTTGCCGGGTGGAATGCAACAACGACACGGAGGGTGTTCGATGTTTGCTGTGGTCCCAGATCCGATTCCTGCGCGCATGCGCGTGCTCAACCGCGCCGAAGTGTGCGACGCCAATTTCCTCGATGCGGTGCGTGGCTGGCGAGGCACACCGCGCGCACGTCCTGCACCGGACGCGCCGATCCTGCCGGGCAGCTCGCTCAGCGCTGCGGCCTTCGGTGAGCTGTTCGATTCCCAGCTGGCCAGCCGCCAGCTGGACCTGATGGCGCGCGTATTGCGCGTGCAGAACAAGGTCTTCTATACCATCGGGTCGTCCGGCCATGAAGGCAACGCGCTGCTGGCGCGGGCCTGCCGGCATACCGACCCCGCATTCCTGCACTATCGCTCCGGCGCCTTCATGGTCGAGCGCTCGCGCCAGGTGCCGGGCATCGACCCGTTGCGCGATGCGGCGCTTTCATTCGCGGCCAGCGCCGATGACCCGGCCAGTGGCGGCCGGCACAAGGTGTGGGGCAGCAAGCCATTGTGGGTATTGCCGCAGACCTCGACCATCGCCTCGCACCTGCCGAAAGCGCTGGGCACCGCGCTGGCCATCGAGAGTGGCAAGCGGCTGGGCCATGCGCTTCCCATTCCGGCCGACAGCATCGTGCTGTGCTCGTTCGGCGACGCCTCGGCCAACCATGCCACTGCGCAGACCGCATTCAACACCGCGATGTGGGCGGCCTACCAGAAACTGCCGGCGCCAATCCTGTTCGTCTGCGAGGACAACGGGCTGGGCATCTCGGTGAAGACGCCGGACGGCTGGATTGCCGAGCGCTTCAGCCACCAGCCAGGGCTGGACTATTTCTTTGCCGATGGCCTCGACCTGGCCACTGGGCACGCCCAGGTGCAGGCCGCAGTGGACCACTGCCGGCGGACGCGGCGACCGACCTTCCTGCATCTGCGCACCACGCGCCTGATGGGCCACGCCGGCACCGACTTCGAGGTGGAATGGCGTGCATTGCCGGAATTGTGCGCGGCCGAGGCACAGGATCCGCTGTTGCGCTCGGCGCAGATCGCGCTGGAATCGGGCTGGATGGATGCAGGCGCCATCGAAGTGGCCTACGAGACGATGCGCGCGCGCTGCATGGCCGCCGCTGCCGATGCCGAAGGCCGTGCGAAGCTGCAGTCGCTGCAGGAGGTCATGGCGCCATTGGCACCCTATACGCCCGCAGCGGTGCAGGCCGAAGCCCGGCGCGAGGTCGCCGACGAAGCGCGCGAGGCACTCTATGGCCGTACCGAGGCCTTGCCGGAACGACAGGCGCCACGGCATCTCGCGATCCAGATCAACCACGGCCTGCTGGAACTGCTTGCGAAGTATCCGCAGAGCCTGCTGTTCGGCGAGGACGTGGCTCAGAAGGGCGGTGTCTACACTGTCACCAAGGATCTGCTGCGCCGCTTCGGTCCACGCCGGGTGTTCAACACGCTGCTGGATGAAACCATGATCCTGGGCATGGCGCAGGGCCTGGCCAACCTGGGCATGCTGCCGATTCCGGAGATCCAGTACCTGGCCTACCTGCACAACGCCATCGACCAGCTGCGTGGTGAAGCCTGTTCGCTGCAGTTCTTCTCCAACGACCAGTACCGCAACCCGATGCTGGTGCGGGTGGCCGGGCTGGGCTATCAGAAGGGTTTCGGCGGGCACTTCCACAACGACAACTCGATCACCGCGTTGCGCGACATCCCCGGGCTGGTGGTCGGCTGCCCCTCGCGCGGCGACGATGCGGTGATGATGCTGCGCACGCTGGCCGCATTGGCGCGGGTGGATGGGCGCGTGGCGGTGTTCCTGGAGCCGATCGCGCTGTACATGAGCAAGGACCTGCACGAAGCAGGGGATGGCCAGTGGCTGTTCGACTACCCGGCACAGGGCCAGGCGCTGGTGCCGGGCGAGGGCCGGGTGTATGCACCGGAGGCCGGAGACCTGGTGATCTACACCTATGGCAATGGCGTGCCGATGGCGTTGCGCGCGGCGCGGGCGATCGAGCAGCAGCTGGGCTGGCAGGTGCGGGTGGTCGACCTGCGCTGGCTGGTACCGTTGGATGCCGGCTTCATCGCGGCCCAGGCCGCGAGCGCGCGGCGGGTGCTGGTGCTGGACGAAGGCCGCCACAGCGGCGGAGTGGGTGAGGGCGTGGTCACGGCACTGGTCGAGGCCGGCTTTGGTCACCTGCCGCTGCGCCGCGTCTGTGGCGCCGACACCTACACGCCACTGGCAGGGGCAGCAATGTTCGGGCTTCCAAGCGACAATGCGGTGATTGGCGCCGCCCTCGACCTGGCGCAGGAACCCTGATGCATGTGTGGATTGGCGGGAATGTTGTTGCCGGCGCCGCTGGCGTCGGCCGAGGCGCTGCAGGCGCAGGCGCTGGCCATGGGCCAGGCGCTGCACCATCGCGGGCCGGATGATGGCGGCAGCTGGGTCGATGCCGAGGCGGGCATCGCGCTGGCGCATCGACGCCTGAGCATCCTCGACCTGTCCCCGCTGGGCCACCAGCCGATGGCCTCGGCGGACGGCCGCTACGTGATGGCCTACAACGGCGAGGTCTACAATTTCGCGGCCCTGCGTGAACAGCTGGAGCCGCTGGGGTACACCTTCCGCGGCCATTCCGACACCGAAGTACTGCTGGCGGCGATCCTGCAGTGGGGCGTCGAAGACACCCTGCAGCGCTGCAACGGCATGTTCGCCATCGCGCTGTGGGACCGTCAGGATCGTTGCCTGTGGCTGGCCCGCGACCGCGTCGGCAAGAAGCCGCTGTACTACGGCTGGGCCGGCGACACGCTGGTGTTCGGTTCGGAACTGAAGGCGCTCTGGCAACATCCGGCGTTCGACAACGACATCGACCGCGATGCGCTCACCTTGCTGCTGCGGCTGGATTACATCCCGGCGCCGCACAGCATCCACCAGCGCTGCTACAAGCTGATGCCGGGCCGAGTGCTGCGGCTGGATGCAGCGGCTGTGGCCGCAGGCGCCGCGGCACACCGCCCGGAGCAGGCGCAGCGCCCGTACTGGGATGCGCGCGCACGCATGCAGGCGGCGTTGGCCGCCCCGTTCCAGGGCCGCATCGAGGAGGCCGAGGAACAGCTGGATACGCTGCTGCGCGATGCGGTGGCGCTGCGCATGGTGGCCGACGTGCCGGTCGGCGTATTCCTGTCCGGCGGCACGGACTCATCGCTGGTGGCAGCGCTGATGCAGGCGCAGAGCGGGCAGCCGGTGCATAGTTTCAGCATCGGCTTCACCGACTCGGGACATGACGAAGCTCCGCTGGCCAGGGAGCTGGCGGCTCATCTCGGCTGTGATCACACCGAGTTGTACGTCAGTGGCGCCGACGCGCTGGCGGTGGTGCCGCAGTTGCCGGCGATGTTCGATGAACCTTTTGCCGATGCGTCGCAGGTGCCGACCGCGCTGGTGGCACGGCTGGCACGGCAGGGCGTGACCGTCGCGCTGTCCGGCGACGGTGGCGATGAGCTGTTCTTCGGCTACACCCGCTATGTACGCGCGCTGCGCAACTGGCAGATGCTCGGACGCGTGCCGGGGCCGCTGCGGCGCTGGATGGGCGCACGCTCGCAGCAGCAGGGCGAGGCCTCGCGGACCGGTGGCCTGGCGGCGCTGCTGGCCGAGACAGGCGCACGTGGCATCGGCGACGTCTACCGCAACCGCATCTCGCGCTGGCGCGACCCTGCCGCGGCGGTACCCGGTGCGCAGGCGGCCGGCAGCTTCTACGACCTGGCCGATCCGCTGCACGGCGCGGGGACACCGGCTGACGCGATGATGCTGGCCGATTTCGTGACCTACCTGCCCGATGACCTGTTGTGCAAGGTCGACCGGACCTCGATGGCGGTCAGCCTGGAGGCGCGCGCGCCATTGCTGGACTGGCGCGTGGCCGAGTTCGCCTGGTCGCTGCCGCTGGGCTTCAAGCGCAGTGAGACGACCAGCAAGGTGCTGCTCAAGCGCGTGCTGGGCCGTTACGTGCCGCATTCAATGGTGCACCGTCCCAAGCGCGGTTTTGGCGCACCGGTCAGTGACTGGTTGAAGGGCGACCTGCGACCCTGGGCAGAGGACCTGCTGCAGCCGGCGCGGCTGGAGCGTGAGGGCGTGCTGTCGGCGGCGGCGGTGCAGCCGCTGTGGCAGCAGTTCCTGGGGGGGCAGCGCAAGTGGCATACCCACTTGTGGAACGTGCTGATGTTCCAGGCCTGGCAGGCGCATTGGCGGCAGGCGCGGACCGGCGTGACCGGCGGCTGATCTTCACCGGATGGCACGGGCCTGGCGACTAGGCTGGGCCTCCCGCACCGTGAGGAGTATGTCCCGATGTCCGTCCCCACCATCGCCGTGTTCGTTGGCAGCCTGCGCAAGGATTCCTGCAACCGCAAGCTGGCCCATGCGCTGGAGAAGCTCGCCGGTGATCGCGCGCGCTTCCAGTACGTGCAGATCGGCGATCTGCCGTTGTACGACCAGGATTTCGACGCTGATTATCCGCCGCAGGGCACCCGGCTGAAGGATCAGGTGCGCGCCGCTGACGCGGTGCTGTTCGTGACACCCGAGTACAACCGGTCGGTGCCCGGCGTGCTCAAGAACGCCATCGATATCGGATCGCGCCCGTACGGTGACAGTGCGTTTGCCGGCAAGCCGGCGGCGGTGATCGGCGCCTCCATCGGCCAGATCGGTACCGCCGTGGCCCAGCAGCACCTGCGCAACAGCCTGGCCTTCCTGGACATGCATGTGCTCGGCCAGCCCGAGGCATTCATCCACTTCAAGGACGGCCTGATCGATGCCGATGGCACGATCCACAACGAAGGCACGCAGAAGTTCCTGCAGGGCTACGTGGACCGGTTCCTGGCGTTGATCGCAGTGCACGTCAAGGGCGATTGACGCCTGCGGGTCAGAGTCCCCTGCGTCGCAGGGGATCCGACCCCGGGGCGCTGATCTGCGATAATGTCCCGCTCGGGCGCCGCAATGGCGCCCGTCGCAGGCAGTGCGACGCTTTCACGCCAGTCTGGCCAGGTACCGGCGGATATCCCCCGTTTTCCCACGGCTTATCCACAGGCTTGTCCATGGCTGCCGGGGTCGGCACATGCCTACACTCGTCTGGCCCACTTTTGCAGGAAACACCGCAGCATGTCCGCTCGTCCCGGCTTCCGTTCCAACCGCAGAGAGCGCGGTGATGGCTTCGATCGCGATCGCGACGAGTCGCGCATCGACCAGTTGCGGGTACCGCCCCATTCGGTGGAAGCCGAGCAGGCGGTGCTGGGTGGCCTGATGCTGGCGCCCGAGGCGTATGACCGTGTCAACGACCAGCTGACCGAAAGCGACTTCTATCGTCGCGATCACCAGATGATCTATCGTGCGATCCGCGAGCTGTCCGAGCGCGAACGGCCGTTCGACGCGGTGACGCTGGGCGAGTGGTTTGAATCGCAGGGCAAGATGGAACTGGTGGGTGACGGCGCCTACCTGATCGAACTGGCCAGTACCACGCCGTCAGCTGCCAACATCGTGGCCTACGCCGAGATCGTGCGCGACAAGGCGGTGCTGCGGCAGCTGATCCAGGTCGGCACCGACATCGTCAACGACGGTTTCCAGCCGGAGGGGCGTGACAGCAGCGAGCTGCTGGCCTCGGCGGAAAAGAGCGTGTTTGCAATCGCCGAACAGGGTGCGCGTGGCCGTACCGATTTCGTGGCCATGCCCGGTGCACTGAAGGATGCCTTCGAGGAGCTGCGCAACCGCTTCGAGAACGGCGGCAACATCACCGGCCTGCCGACCGGTTACAACGATTTCGACGCGATGACCGCTGGCCTGCAGCCGACCGACCTGATCATCCTCGCGGCGCGCCCGGCAATGGGCAAGACCACCTTCGCGCTGAACATCGCCGAGTACGCGGCGATCAAGTCGAAGAAGGGCGTGGCGGTGTTCTCGATGGAAATGTCGGCGTCGCAGCTGGCGATGCGCCTGATTTCCTCCAATGGACGCATCAACGCGCAGCGCCTGCGTACCGGCCAGCTGGAAGACGAGGACTGGAGCCGCGTCACCAGCGCGATCAAGATGCTGAAGGAAACCAAGATCTTCATCGACGACACGCCGGGCGTGTCGCCTGAAGTGCTGCGTTCCAAGTGCCGCCGCCTCAAGCGCGAGCATGACCTGGGCCTGGTGGTGATCGATTACCTGCAGCTGATGAGCGTGCCGGGCAACAGCGAGAACCGCGCGACCGAAATCTCGGAAATCTCGCGTTCGCTGAAGGGCCTGGCCAAGGAACTGAACGTGCCAGTGATCGCGCTGTCGCAGCTCAACCGCTCGCTGGAAACGCGTACCGACAAGCGCCCGGTGATGGCCGACCTTCGCGAATCGGGCGCAATCGAGCAGGACGCGGACATGATCGTGTTCATCTACCGCGACGACTACTACAACAAGGAAAACTCGCCGGACAAGGGCCTGGCCGAAATCATCATCGGCAAGCACCGTGGTGGTCCGACTGGCTCGTGCAAACTGAAGTTCTTCGGTGAGTACACCCGCTTCGACAACCTGGCCCACGACTCGGTCGGTTCGTTCGAATAGCGGTCATGCCTGCCGCTGGCCGGCAACCACCATCGGGCGCTGCAGAGCCAAGGCACCGGCAGGAGCTGCTGTCAGCGCGGGTTCCATGCGGTCGCCACGAAGCGCAGCCGGGCATGGGCGTGGCGTTGCACTGCGCTGGACCGGTTTCATCGCCGCCAGCCCGGTTTCGTCGCAAACTGTTTGCCGGCGCCAGGGCAGGGCGCCAAGGTGTCCGCAGGCGGCAGGGTGCCGTCCCAAGGAGACCGTGATGAAGACCCTGTTCGCGCTCGGTGTGTGGTGCCTGCTGTTCGTACTGTGCTGGCCGCTGGCGATCCTCGCCCTGATCGCCTGGCCGTTCGTGTGGCTGCTGAGCCTGCCGTTCCGACTGGTCGGCATCACCTTCTCGGCGCTGTTCGCCTTCCTGCGCGCGCTGTTCATGCTGCCGGCGCGCATGCTCGGTGGCCGGGCGGTGCCCGCATGAGGGCGGTGGTGCTGGTCGGTCTGGCCCTGTTGGCGGGCCCGCTACAGGCCGCTCCTCCAGCACCGCCTTCGGTGTGGCTGGAGCGCCAGCAGGCAGCCGGTGCCGACGAAGCGAATGCTGCTGGGGCGAAGGCTTCGACGGGGCCCGGGGACAGGGAGCGCTGCCGGGTCACGAAGGAATGGAAGGTCGGCGAGACGGTGGTGCAGCATCGGATCTGTGACGATCCACCGAAGAAGCCCGCTGGAAAGGTGTAGCGCCGAGCCCAATGCTCGGC
>NZ_JBHHMJ010000365.1:0-326 GCF_042136455.1 Stenotrophomonas sp. 3diitr2024 | reverse complement strand
ATGCCGGCATCACCCGCGACACGACGTTCCACCGCATGCGCGCGGACCAGTGGCACGATGTGATCAACACCAACCTCAATTCGGTGTTCAACGTCACCCGTCCGGTCATCGAAGGCATCAGCGAGCTGCGCGATGAGTCCGACAAGGACGGCATGCGCATCTACATCGAGATCAAGCGCGGCGAATCTGCCGAGGTTGTGCTGAACAACCTGTACCAGCGCGGCTGCCGTGGAGGACCATTCCCGTCGGGGCGGGCAAGACTGCGCCGGGCCAGGCCCGGCGCTGCCTCAGAACTTCCAGTTCACGCCGAAATACAGCTGGCGCCC
>NZ_JBHHMJ010000355.1:0-8358 GCF_042136455.1 Stenotrophomonas sp. 3diitr2024 | reverse complement strand
CGGCGCCATCGGCGCCGTCGAAGGGATGCGTCAACGTGCGGCTCAGGCCACTTCGTCGTCGCTGGACGGCGGCTGGTCGCCGACGGTCCACAGGCGCTCGAGCGCGTAGAACTCACGCACGCGCGGCAGCATCACGTGGACGATCACGTCGCCCAGATCGACCAGCACCCACTCCGCTTCGCGCTCGCCTTCAACACCCAGCGGCATCACGTCGATGTTCTTGGCGAAGCGCACGACTTCATCGGCAATCGACTTGACGTGGCGGGTCGAGGTGCCCGAAACGACGATCATGTAGTCGGCAACGCTGGACCGGCCGCGCACGTCGATCTCGACCAGGTCCTTGGCCTTCAGGTCTTCGGTGGCTTGGCGGACGCTGGCCAGCAGTTCCGGCACGGACGGCGGCGGGCTGGGCAGATCGACCTTGATGGTCTGGGGCTGGGTCTGGTTGCTCAAAGTGGATCGACTCGATAAACGTGGGGGCGATTATACGGGGATGGCGCGGCCGCGCCATTCACGCCGTGGCCGGGCGGTACAGCCCGTGTGCAGCGACATAGTCGGCCACGGCCGGGGGCAGCAGTGCGCGCCAGGGACCGCCAGCGGCAATCTGCGAGCGCACTGCGCTGGCCGATTCCCCGCGTAGTGGGTGGTGCAGGCGCAGGATGCGCCCGGCCGGGCTGGCGAACAGGGCCTGCTCATTGTCGGCCCAGCGCCCTTGCAGGGCACGCCCCAGCTCGCCATCGATCGACGCCTGCAACGGACTGCCCGGCCGTTCGGCCACCACGAAGTGGGCCAGATCGAACAGGGCCTCCCATTCGTGCCAGCCGGACAGCCCCAGCAGGCTGTCGGCGCCCACCAGCCAAGCCAGCGGCCGGCTCGGGCCCAGCTCGCCACGCAGCTCGCGCAGGGTGTCGACGGTGTACGACGGGCGACCGGGGCAGCGGGTGGCACGATCCAGTTCGCGACGGTCCAGCAGCAGCCCCGGCTCGTCGCCGATGGCCAGCGACAACATCGTGCAGCGCTGCTCAGCGGTGGCGCCGGGCACCGCGCGGTGCGGCGGATCGGCGGCCGGCAGCATGCGCACGGCGACCTGCAGTTCATCACGGGCCGCGCGCGCGATCGCCAAGTGCCCGAGGTGCACCGGATCGAAGGTGCCCCCGTAGTAGATCCGCAGGCTCATCACTCAGGCCCGCGCCAGCAGGCGCACGGCACGCGGTTCGGCCACGGCCACCAGCAGGCGTTCCAGCGCCAGCCAGGCGTCGCCGTCAGCGCGCCCCTTGGCAATGCGGTCGACCAGCCCCGCCTCGGCCACGAAGCGCTCCCAGCGCTTGCCTTCCGGGTGCCGCTGCAGCGCGCGCTTGTAAGGCGCCTGCCGCGATTCCCAGATGCCGCGCGATTTCATTTCAGCGGCCAGGTTGCCACCACGCGCCTGCACGCGGGCCAGGCCTGCGCCCGCCAGCAGTTCGCGGATCACGATCGGCATCAATGCGGCCACCGCCTCCCCTTCACCGCGCAGGCCGGCCAGCATGCGCAGCACCGCCGGCGGCTGGCCGGAGAACGTCGCCTCCACCAACCGGAACACGTCGTAGCGGGCAGCGTCAGCCACCAGCGACTCCATCCGTTCCACATCCAACGGCTGGCCGTCGGCCAATAGCGCCAGCTTGTCGATTTCCTGGGCGGCGGCCAGCAGATTGCCCTCCATCCGCTCAGCCAGGCGCTGCACGGCAGCCGGGTCGGCACGCAGGCCCTTGCCGCGCAGGCGGCGCTCGATCCAGTCCGGCAGTTCGTGCGGCTTGATCGCCCATGCCACCGACAGCACGCCGATGCGGCTGACCGCCTCGGCCCACTTGCCCTGGTGGGCCTTGCTCCATTCATTGGCGGTGATCATCAACACCACGTCCGGCGCCGGGTTGGCGCAGAACTGAGTGATGACCTCGGCGCCCTCCTTGCCCGGCTTGCCGCTGGGCAGGCGCACCTCGACCAGGCGGCGGGCGCTGAACAGGCTTGGCGCATTGAAGCTGGCGTCAAGCTGGTTCCAGTCGAAATCACGCCCGTCGGCATCGAACACTTCGCGTTCGCCGATGCCCGAGGCGCGCGCACGCGCGCGGATGGCATCTGCGGCCTCCAGTACGCGCAGTGTTTCCGGGCCTGCGATCAGGTACACCGGCGCCAACGCGGTGTCAGCGCCCTGGCTGGCCAGCTGCTCCGGACGCAGTTCCATCGTCGCTGCCGCTCAGTGCTTGACGGCGGCGGCAGGCTCTGCCGGCACCGCGCCCTCGATCGGCTTGGCCTTCGGCGCGGACAGGCTGCCCCCCTTCTCGATCTCGGCGCGGACCACGCTGTCGATACGGCGGATGATCGAGGCGGACATTTCCCGGCGCAGCTCCGTGGCCAGGATTTCGCGTTCGGTGGTGGTACCGGTGGCGTCGGTCGGCGGCGACACGTAGTCGCGCGACAGTTCGATCACCTGCTGCGGCACCAGTTCGCTGCCATCCTCGCGGCGGAAGATGAAGATCACCGCATAGCGCAGGCTGTACTCCTGCGCACGACCCTGCGAGTCGATGGCGATCGGGAGGTCACCCCAGCGCTCGGACAACACCTGCAGCTGGGTACTGGGTTCCTTGCTGTCCTCATCGGCCAGCCTGGCACCAGAGGCCAGCAGGCTGCGATTGAGCAGCTTGACCAGTTCACTGTACGGGGCGGTGGATACCACCTTCACCGGGGCGGTGTCGGTCGGCAGCATCAGCTTGTTGCGCAGATGGAAGCCGCAGCCGGCGAGGCCGAGGACAAGAACGAGGGCAAGCAGGATTCGGGTCATGGAGACAGTCTGGCGGAGCCGGGCGATCACGGCAACACACAGCGTGCCCGAAGCCGCGTGAATGCAGGGCCATCAAGCACCCGGCCCTGCTTCTGGAAAGGCATCGGCCACCGCGCGGGTGGCCGGTGCGAGGTACATCAGGCGGCGACGATGTTCACGATCTTGCCCGGGACGATGATGATCTTGCGCACCGTCAGGCCTTCCATGAACCTGGCCGCGTTGGGCTCGGCCAGCGCCAGCGCCTCGACCTGCTCGCGCGCGGCATCGGCCGCCACCTCGATGGTGCCGCGCAGCTTGCCGTTGACCTGCACCGCCAGGGTCAGGGCATCGCGTACCAGCGCACTGCTGTCGGCCTGCGGGAACGGCTGGTCTTCCAGCAGCGTCTCGCCATGGCCCAGCACCTGCCAGAGGGCGTGGCTGGCATGCGGCGTGATCGGGTTCAGCAGCAGCACGACGGCCTGCAGCGCTTCCTGGCGCACCGCGCGGCCCTGCTCGCTGTCGTCCTCGAACCTGGCCAGCGCGTTCATCAGCTCCATCACCGCTGCGATGGCGGTATTGAAGCTGTGGCGGCGACCGTAGTCGTCACCGACCTTGCCGATGGTTTCATGGGTCTTGCGGCGCAGCGCCTTCTGGTTGGCATCCAGTGCTGCAACGTCCAGCGCCGGGGCGGCACCGTCGGCAGCATGCTTCTGCACCTGGGCCCACAGGCGGCGCAGGAAGCGCGCCATGCCGTCCACGCCGGCCTCGTTCCACTCCAGCGACTGCTCCGGCGGCGCGGCGAACATCGAGAACAGGCGCACGGTGTCGGCGCCGTACTTGCCGACCATCGCCTGCGGGTCCACGCCGTTGTTCTTCGACTTGGACATCTTCTCGGTGCCACCGACCACCACCGGCTGGCCGTCGGCAATCAGGGTGGCGCCGGTGATGCGGCCGCGCTCGTCACGCTGCACTTCCACATCGGCCGGGTTGATCCAGTCCTTCGAACCGTCCGGATTCGGGCGGTAGTAGGTCTCGGCGATCACCATGCCCTGGCACAGCAGGTTGCGCGCCGGCTCGTTGCTGTCCACCATCCGCGCGTCGCGCAGCAGCTTGTGGTAGAAGCGGAAATACATCAGGTGCAGGATCGCGTGCTCGATGCCACCGATGTACTGATCGACCGGCAGCCAGTAGTTGCCGCGCTTGTCGACAGCGTCACGGGCACCGGGCGAGGTGTAGCGGGCGTAGTACCAGCTCGACTCCATGAAGGTGTCGAAGGTGTCGGTCTCGCGCTCGGCGGCGCCACCGCATTCCGGGCAGGTGGTCTTGCGCCATTCCGGGTCGGTCTTGATCGGCGAACCGGTCCCGGAGAACGCCACGTCCTCCGGCAGTACCACCGGCAGCTGCTCCTCCGGCACCGGCACCGCACCGCACTTGTCGCAGTAGATCACCGGAATCGGGCAGCCCCAGTAGCGCTGGCGGCTCACGCCCCAGTCGCGCAGGCGGTAGTTGACGCGGCGCTGGCCCTGGGCCTTGCGCTCGAAACGTTCGGCCAGGGCTTCGAAGGCCCCCTGGAAATCCAGGCCGTCGAACTCGGCCGAGTTCACCAGCTCGAACGCACGGCTCTTGTCGCTGTACCAGTCCTGCCAGCGGCTACCGTCCCAGTTGCGCTCTTCGTCGGTGCGCGCATCCTTCAGCGCGATCACCTGCTTGATCGGCAGGCCGTACTTGTTGGCCACTTCGTTGTCGCGCTGGTCATGGCCCGGAACGGCCATCACCGCGCCGGTGCCGTAGCCCATCAGCACGAAGTTGGCGACCCACACCGGCACCGGCTCGCCGGTGACAGGATGCAGCGCGCGCAGGCCGGTATCCATGCCGCGCTTTTCCTGGGTTTCCAGTTCAGCCTCGGATACACCGCCCTGCTTCAGGTCGGCCAGCATCGCGGCCAGTTCCGGGTTGTTCTTCGCTGCGTGCAGCGCCAGCGGGTGTTCGGCGGCGATCGACACGAAGGTCACGCCCATCACCGTGTCCGGGCGGGTGGTGAACACGCGCAGCGGATCCAGCACGCCACCATCGACGTCGCGCACGTCGAACTGGATTTCCAGGCCCTCCGAGCGGCCGATCCAGTTGCGTTGCATGGTCTTGACCGATTCCGGCCAGCCATCCAGCTCGTCCAGGCCATCCAGCAGTTCCTGGGCGTAGTCGGTGATGCGCAGGAACCACTGCGGGATCTCACGCTTCTCCACCAGCGCACCGGAGCGCCAGCCGCGGCCGTCGATGACCTGCTCGTTGGCCAGCACGGTCTGGTCGACCGGGTCCCAGTTCACCACCGCGTTGCGGCGATAGGCCAGGCCCTTGCGCATCAGGCGGGTGAACATGCGCTGCTCGTGGACGTAATAGTCCGGACGGCAGGTGGCGAACTCGCGCGACCAGTCGATGGCATAGCCCAGCGATTTCAGCTGGCTGCGCATGTGGTCGATGTTCTTGTAGGTCCACGCTGCCGGCGCGGTCTTGTTCTTGATCGCGGCGTTTTCCGCCGGCAGGCCGAACGCGTCCCAGCCCATCGGCTGCAGCACGTTGTGGCCGGTCATGCGCTTGTAGCGGCTGATCACGTCGCCAATCGTGTAATTGCGCACGTGGCCCATATGCAGCGCACCGGACGGGTACGGAAGCATCGACAGGCAGTAGTACTTCGGCTTGTCCGAGGTCTCGTCGACCTCGAAGGCACGGGTGGCGTCCCAGTACTGCTGGGCGGCGGATTCAACCTGCTGCGGGTCGTAGGCGTTGGTTTCAGCGCTGGTCATGGAACACGCGGATGCGGCGGCAAAGCGGTACAGCGTACCGCAGTGCGGCAAACGTCTCCAATCCTGCCTGCTTGGGGGTGGGCGCCGCGATGCCCCGGGAGCCGTCTCAGCGTTGGCGCGACAGCGGCAGTGCGGCGGCCAGCCAGGCCACCCAGCAGGCGAACGCCAGCCGTTGTGCCAGCGGCGCCGGCAGGACGCCCTGCAGGGCAAACGCGGCCACCGCAGCCAGCACGCCGCAGCCCAGGGCCAGGGCGCCCAGGGCGCGGCCATGCGCCTGACGCAGCTGTGTCGTGCCCAGCAACAGGGTTCCGGCGACGAAGCCCAGCACCCAGATCATCCAGGCACTGGCATGCAGCTGGCTGGCGGGCCCATGCAGATCGTCCACGTCCAGCGGCAGCAAGCCCATCGCGGCAAAGCCCAGGCCAGCCAGCAGCAGCATCTGGCTGCCGACCCTCGGTGCCCAGCCGGCAGTGGCGGGCAGGCTGCGGCGCAGGCGCTCAGCCACCACCGCAGCGAGCACGCCGGGCAGCACGAAGCCAAGCAGATTGAAGGCCAGCGCATGCGGTACGCCCCGCGCCCCCAGCAGCGCCACCGGGTGGCGGGCCTGTGCATAGCCCTCCAGGCCGGCACCGAAGCCAGACACAGCCAGGACGAACACGACTGCAGCAAGCAGTCCCAACCAACGATCAAGCCGGACCATGGACATTGCGCGCAGTCACCCGGAAAAGAATGGATCAGCGCATTGTCGCGGCAGTGACGCAGTGCGCCAAGCGCGCGGCCGAGGCCGGGTGCTTCCGGCGCACCTCGGCCAGCACGCCGGTCAGCTCCGGAAAGCGGGTGATCCACGGGCTGTGCTGCGTGCCACGCCCCCGAGGCCGTCGCGCGCGATGTGACGGCAGGGTTGAGACGGACATCGATCGTCACCATAGAATCGGTCTCCAGATGCCAAGCGATGCTTTCCCCATGACCGAGACGACCTACGTATTCGACGCCACCACTGCGACCTTCGAGGCCGAAGTCCTGCAGAAGTCGCTGCAGACGCCGGTGCTGGTCGACTTCTGGGCCACCTGGTGCGGGCCGTGCAAGACCCTGGGCCCGATGCTGGAAAAGCTGGCTGCCGAGTACAACGGTGCGTTCGAGCTGGCCAAGGTCGATGTCGACAAGGAACAGCAGATCGCTGCGGCCTTCCAGATCCGCTCGGTGCCCACCGTATTCCTGGTCAAGGGCGGCCAGCTGGTGGACGGCTTCCCCGGCGCCATTCCGGAAGGCCAGCTGCGTGAGTTCCTGGCCCAGCACGGCATCGTACCGGCCGATGTGGGCGATGCTGCCCCCGAAGATGACGCCCCGCTGGATCCGCAGGCGCAGGTCGATGTGCTGCGTGCGCAGATCGCCGCCGAGCCGGACAAGGATGAACTGAAGCTCGACCTGGCCCTGGCCCTGCTGCAGATCGGTGGCGTGGACGAGGCAGGCACCCTGATCGACGGCCTGCCTGCCAATCTGGCCACCGACGACCGTGCCGTGCGTGCCCGCGCCCGCCTGGCCTTCGCCGCCGCGCTGAAAGATGCCCCGGCCGCCGAGGTGCTGGAGGCACGCATCGCCGCTGACGGCAAGGACCTCAAGGCCCGCCACCTGCGTGGCGTGCAACTGCTGCTCGGCGGTCATGACGAGGCCGCGCTGGCCCAGTTCCTGGAAATGCTGCGGATCGACCGCGGATTCGAGGAAGGCCTGCCGCGCAAGGCCCTGATCGACGCCTTCAATGTGATCTCCGACGAGGACCTGGTCGGCCAGTACCGCCGCAGGATGGCGTCGCTGCTGTTCTGAACGGGAACCCGCTCCGTTCAGAATTCCTGCACTGAACGCGGGCAATAATGCCCGCGCTGGTGGCCACGCGGTCGCCACGATCCGTTCGGGGGGATGAGGTCGGGGCCATGGGGTCTTGCAGCTGCACCCCCGCATTGCCGGGATTGCAAACTGTGACCGTCGTCCGCTCTCTGTCGTTCGCCATGCATTTAACGGGCGCTCTGCTCTGCGCCCTCTTCCTGATGCCCGCCATTGCCGGCGCCCAGGACTGGAACTATCGGGTCCGGCCCGGCGATACCCTGTGGGATCTGGGCGGGCTCTACCTGAAGCCCTCGGTACGCTGGCAGCAGCTGCAGCAGCACAACCGCATCGACAACCCTTACCAGTTGCCGCCGGGCCAGCTGCTGCGCTTCCCGATCAGCTGGCTGCGCACCGAACCGGCGCCGGCCCGGGTGCTGTCCGTGCGCGGCAAGGTCGCGCTGGCAGGCGCCGATGGCACGGCGACCCGCGCGCTCCAGGCCGGCGAACAGCTGCATATCGGTGACACCGTGGAGACCGAAGGCGACTCCAGCATCACCCTGGAATTCGCCGATGCCTCGCGCCTGCAGCTGCGCGAGTACTCGCGCCTGCGCCTGGATCAGCTGAGCCGTTACGGCCACACCGGCATGGTCGACACCCGACTGCGCCTGCAGCAGGGGCGAGCCAGCAACCGGGTGACGCCGGCGCGCGGTCCCGCCTCGCGTTACATCATCGATGCGCCCACCGCGACCAGCAGCGTGCGCGGCACGGTGTTCCGGGTCAGCGCCGGGGATGACGGGCACGTCGGTGCCACCGAGGTCCTGCAGGGCAAGGTGCAGGTCGGCAACTCCCATGGCCAGCGCCTGGTCCGGCCGGGCCAGGCCACCCGCAGCAGCAGTGCCGATGCGGCGCCCGCTGCGGTCTCTGCACTGCTGCCGGCGCCCG
>NZ_JBHHMJ010000340.1:0-440 GCF_042136455.1 Stenotrophomonas sp. 3diitr2024 | reverse complement strand
GTGAGGGTGGTTCGGCAGGGCCTGCGGCCCTGCCCCCGCAGAGACCGAAGCAACAGCAACAGCGAGCATTCCGTGGGTGGTGGGGCGGTGTGGGCTTGCAGGACACGCCGTAAACCCCCAGACCGGCCCAGCCGCTGGCGGCTGTGCGTTCGGGCGCTTGCGAAGCAGTGCTTCGCAAGCAAAGCGCCCTCACCCATGGTGGGCTCGATGGCGCCATCCATGGCGCCAACGGTCCTGCAAGCCCACACCGCCCCACCTCTGACACATTTTCGCTATTGGGTAGATCCACGCCGTGCGTGGATGAACGTCCATTGACATCGAATAGGTCGAATTGAAATCGAAATGCATCCACGCATGGCGTGGATCTACTGCAGATCGCAGAATTCTGTAGAAGGCGGGGTGGGTCCGGTTGCGGGAGTGTCCGCGGCATGGATGCAGGC
>NZ_JBHHMJ010000331.1:0-11711 GCF_042136455.1 Stenotrophomonas sp. 3diitr2024 | reverse complement strand
CCCTGCCACTGATAGACGGTTCACGTGGCACGAAGCCGACAGCGAAACACTGCGGCGGCGGCACCGTCGCGTCAAGCAGGATTCAACCGGTGCTGCGGATTACAGCGGACGACCGATGCCGGCGCAGGTGCTGGGGTTGTTCAGGCCGGCCGTGCTGCTGGCCAGCACGAAGCGGTTGCGGATCGCATCGCGCCACGCCTTGGTCAGCGGGATGAAGCCGTGGTCGGTGATCGACTTCTCATACGCGACGGTGTAGGTCGCCGGATAATGGCGGGCCAGGAAGCCGCGCAGGCTGGTGGCGACGCTCGAATCCTTGTAGCACTGGCCGATCACCAGGTTGGTGTAGCCGGCGATCGGATAGCCAGCCGACGGGTTGCCGAACACCGGCACCCAGTTGGCCGGGTTCTCAGCATCGGTGCCGGTCGGCGGAGCGACGGTGTCCAGGGTGGCCTGCACGCTCACCTGGTCGGGCGAGAAGCCCTTGACCTTGGCGACCTTGGTCGCATCGGTCAGGCTCGGGATCACGTCCGGGCCAACGTAGCCGATACGGCCTTCAGCAGCGTAGACCGTGTTGTACAGCGAGGTGCCACCGGTGGCCGGGGCGGCAACGAGGAACGCCGGAAGGTTGCCGTTGGCATCGCGCTTGTACAGGTCGGCGAAGGTCGACTTGATGGCGAACTTGCCGCCCACCAGCTTCGAGGTTTCAGCGTTCTCAGCGGCACAGGCCGCGGTCAGGAAGCGGCTGAACATTTCGCTGGTACCGCTGCTTTCCGCGCGGTACACCACCTGGATCGGGCCACTGCGGTTGGCATCGATGGTCGACCAATCGCTGATCGCACCTGAGAACACGCCGCAGATCTGCGCCACGCTCAGGTCCACCGCCGAACCGGCCTTGTTGAACGGAATGGTGACCGAGGTGGCCACCGACGGCACCTGGATCAGCGCGCCGTAGCGATTGGCGTTGGTCGGCTGGTTGAAGTTGGTGGTGTAGTTGCTCAGCTCGGTGCTGCTCAGCACCGAATCGCTGCCGGCGAAGTGCACGGTGCCGGTGGTCGAGAACAGCGCCGAGTTGTTTTCCAGGAAGGCCTTCTTGCCGGTACCCGAACCGGTCACGGCGTAGGTGAAGTTCGCCGGCAGGATGCTGTCGGCCGAACCCTTGTAGAGGTCGGCCGGCAGCGAGGCACCGCCGCCGGTAACGGTCTGCGCCGAGGCGGCGCCCACGGTAGCGAGCAGCGCGGTGGCAACCAGCGCGGCCAGGGTCTTGTACTTGGTCATGATCTTCTCCTGAAGGGTTTACTGCGAAGGGAAACGCCAAGGGAGGAACGGTCACTACACGCCTGCTGCCGCCGAGGGCCTCCCAGCCCACTCTGCGGCGACGGGTCCATGCTGGTCCGCGCCGATGACAGGCCGCTTAAGAAACCTGTGGAAGATCGGAAAAAGGTGTGGAGGATTGTGTGGAGAAATCCAGGCACACGTAGATCCACGCCATGCGTGGATGTGCCGCCCATGCGCGCGTCGGTTGATCCATCCACGCATGGCGTGGATCTACTGCACCAGCTGATTCATTTCCATGATCGGCATCAGCACGGCCAGCACGATCGTCAGCACCACGCCGCCCATCACCAGGATCATGGTCGGTTCCAGAAGCGCGGTCAGTGCCATCGCGCGACGCTCGATGTCGCGTGAGATCGTCTGTGCGGCGCGGTCCAGCAGTGGCGTCAGCGAACCAGTCTTCTCGCCGCTGGCCACCAGGTGCACCAGGATCGGCGGATAGACCTTCTGCACCTTCAACGCAGCACCCAGTGCCGCACCTTCGCGTACGCGTGCAGCCACATCATCGGCACAGCGCGCCAGCAACGCGTTGCCCAGGGTCTGCCGCGCCGCTTCCAATGCGCGCAGCAATGGCACGCCGGCATCCAGCAGGATCGCCAATGTCGAGGCGAAGCGCGCACTGTTCACGCCCAGCACGAAACGCCCGACCATCGGCAGCCGCAGCAGCATCGCGTGCCAGCGCAGGCGCAGTTCCGGCCGCCGCAACGCCAACCGCCATGCCACCACCAGCGCAGCGATGCCGAGCCCCACCCACATGCCCCAGCTGCGCACGAACGCGCTGGCGGCCAGCATCACCTGGGTCAGCATCGGCAGCGTCTGCCGCGCCTGCACGAATGCGGTCACCACCTGCGGCACCACGTAGCTGAGCAGGAAGATCACGATCGCCACCGATACCAGGCTGATCGCCGCCGGGTAGATGAAGGCGGTCAGTACCTTGGCCTGCAGCGCATTGCGTTCCTCGATGTAGTCGGCCAGACGCTCCATCACCCGCGCCAGATCGCCGGAATCCTCACCTGCACCCACCAGCGCCCGATAGATCGGCGGGAAATCGCGTGGCCGCGCGGCCAGTGCCACGGTCAGGCGCTGGCCGGCGCGCACGTCGGCGCGCACAGCGGTGAGTGCCTGGGCCACGTGCGGGCGCTCGGCCTGTTCGATCACCGCACTCAATGCAGCTTCCAACGGCAGGCTGGCCGCCAGCAGGCTGGCCAGCTGGCGCGTGGCCCAGGCCAGCTCGCTGGCCGACAGGCGGCGAGCGCCCCAGCCAGTGCCTGCACTCCGCGCCGCGCTGACCTGCACGGGTGTCAGACCGCGCCCACGCAGCAGCTGGCGAGCACCGCGCGGGCTGTCGGCATCCAATTGACCTTTCTCGATGCGGCCCTGCGCGTTGGCAGCCTGGTAATCGAACAGTGCCATGCAGGCCTCAATCGTCGCCGGTGACGCGCAGGATCTCTTCCAGCGTGGTCACCCCGCTGTCGACCCAGCGCTGGCCGTCCTGCCGAAGGGTCCGCATGCCGGCCCGCCGCGCCGCCTCGCGTAGCGCAGGCTCACCCTGCCCTTCATGGATCAGTGCGCGTACCCGGTCGTCCACCACGAACAGCTCATGGATGCCCGTGCGTCCGCGATAGCCACTGTTGGCACAGGCCGTGCAGCCCACTGCGCGCCATACGGTTCGGCCTTCGCCATCCAGCTCGGCACGCCGGCACTGCGTGCACAGCCGCCGCACCAGCCGCTGCGCCAGCACACCGCGCAGCGACGAGGCCAGCAGGAACGGTTCCACGCCCATGTCGGCCAGGCGGGTCACCGCCGAGACCGCATCGTTGGTGTGCAGCGAAGCCAGCACACCGTGCCCGGTCAGCGACGACTGCACCGCGATCTGTGCGGTCTCCAGGTCACGGATCTCGCCGATCATGATGGTGTCCGGATCCTGGCGCAGGATCGCGCGCAGCGCGGTGCCGAAGCTCATGCCGATGCGCGCATTGACCTGGATCTGGCCGATGCCGGCAAAGTCGTACTCCACCGGATCTTCCACGGTGAGGATATTGCTGGTGCTGCTGTCGAGCTGGCCCAGTGCGGCGTACAGCGACGTGGTCTTGCCGCTGCCGGTCGGCCCGGTCACCAGCACGATCCCATGCGGCTGGCGGATCAATCCGGCGAACGTGGCCAAGGTGTCATCGGCCATGCCCAGGCGCTGCAGCTGCAGGCGGCCGGCATCCTTTTCCAGCAATCGCAGCACGGCGCGCTCGCCATGCCCGGTCGGTACAGTGGAAACACGGATGTCCAGCGGCCGCCCGCCCACGCGGATCGCGATGCGCCCGTCCTGCGGCAACCGCTTCTCGGCGATGTCCAGGTGGGCCATGATCTTGATGCGCGACACCAGCGCCGCGTGCAATGCGCGCCGTGGCTGCACCATGTCGCGCAGGGTGCCGTCCACCCGGTAGCGCACTACTGAATGGGTCTCGAATGGCTCGATATGCAGATCGCTGGCGCCATCGCGCGCGGCCTGTGCCAGCAGCGCATTGATCATGCGGATCACCGGTGCATCGTCCTGCGCATCCAGCAGGTCGGTGACCTCCGGCATGTCCTGCATCAGCCGGTCCAGATCGACTTCGCTTTCGGCGGCACCGACCACGGCAGCGGCATCACCGCCGTCACGGTACTGCTCACCCAACCGCTGCTGCCAGGTCGCGGCATCCAATGCCTGGAACGGAAGCGGGCCATGCCGCCGGCGCAGCTCGGCCACGGCCCACGCTGCGGTATCGTCCGTTCCCAGCAGCACCGGCTCGCCACCGGCTTCGGTCAGCATCACGCCGTGGCTGCGCACCCACGCGTACGGCAGCGGCACAACGGCGCTCACGGCTCGATCACCAGTTCCGGCGTGTAGCCCAGCCCGCGCAGCTGCTGCAATGCCGGGTCCAACTTCACCGGATCACGCGGCAGCCGCACGCGCAGGCGTTGCCCACTCTCGCCCGGCGTCGCCTCCGCGTAGGCCTGCAGGCCCAGCGCCCGCACCTGCGCCACGCCCTGGCTGGCACGGCTCCGCTCCAGCCCCTGTGCGAACTGCACCAGCTGCGCATCGCCGTCACCGGCCGGATACAACGCTGCCAGGCTGGTGTTCTGCAACGGCTGGCCGTGGCCATCGCGCGCATTGCCCTGGCCGAGTACCGTCAGGTCCTGCGGTGGCAGCAGCGGCGCCGACAGCGCGGGCAAGGCCCAGCTCTGTACGGGCTGCGCGCCGGCCTGCGCATTGCGCATGTAGTCGTAGCGGTCGCGGGTCAGGCGCTGTCCTGCGGCCGGGTCGCGTACCACGTGCGGACGCAGGAACACCATCAGGTTGGTCTTGGCGCGCTTGCGCGTGTCGCTGCGGAACAAGGCACCCAGCACCGGGATCTTCCCCAGCCCCGGTACCGCATCACGGCCGTGGCTGACGCTGTCTTCCAGCAGGCCACCGAGCACCATGATCTGGCCATCGTCCAGCAGCACGCTGGTATCGAGTGCGCGCTTGTTGGTGATGATGCCGGCCGTGCTGTTCGCGCTCTGCGCGTCGATGCTGCTGACTTCCTGGTAGATGTCCAGCTTCACCGTACCGCCCTCGGAAATCTGTGGGCGCACCCGCAGCTTCAGGCCCACGTCTTCGCGCACGATGGTCTGGAAGGGGTTGTTGCTGCCGCCGCCACCGTCGGTCACGTAGCGGCCACTGACGAACGGCACGGTCTGGCCGACCATGATGCTGGCTGCCTCGTTGTCCAGCGTCATCAGGTTCGGCGTCGACAGGATGTTGGCGCCGCCTTTGCTCTGCAGCGCAGTGGCCAGCGCCTTCATGTTGAGGATCTGGCCGACACCGGGCAGGTTGATGGTGCCGTCGATCACGCCGATCTTCAGGCCATCCTTGGGCAGCACGTCCAGCGTGGTACGCGCACCGGTATTGAGCCCGCTACCGCCGGTAGCGCCCCCGAAATGGGTGCCGCCAAACGTACGGCCATTGCCCAGCATCCACTGCACACCCAGCTCGGCCGCGTCGGTCTGGTTGACCTCCACGATCAGGCTTTCCACCAGCACCTGCGCACGGCGCTGGTCGAGCTGGTCGATCACCCGGCGAAGGTTGCGGTACACCGGCTCCGGCGCCGAAATCAGCAGGGTGTTGGTGGCCACGTCCGCCTGTACCGAAATGCCGTTCTGGCTGAAGCCGGTGCTTCCTGCATCGATCGGGTCGCCCCGGCTCGGGTCCAGCCGCTGCGATTCCAGCGCATTGCCCCCGGGCTTGGCCTGCTGCGGCTGCGACGTCTGGGGGGGCGTGGGACGGTTGGCGTCACCCGGCAGCGGGGTGATTCCTTGGTTGCTGCCCATGGCCGGTGCATCGCTCTGTCCGGCTACCACGCCACGCAGCACACCGGCCAGCTGGTTGGCCTGGGCGTTGCGCAGGTAGACCACATGCAGGTTGCCGGACTCGTCCTGGGCACGGTCCAGCTTTTCCACCAGCTGCCGCGCCAGGCGGGTGCGACCCGGGCTGCTGGAACGCAGCAGCACGCTGTTGCTGCGCGGGTCGGCCATCACCACCACCTTCTGGCCCGGCTCGGCACCCTGCGCATCCAGCAGCGGTGCGACCATTGCCGCCACATCCACCGCAATGCCCTGCTGCAGCTTCACCACATCGGTGTCCATGCCGGCGGGCGTGTCGACGCTGGCGATCACCCGCGCGATGCGATCCAGGTTGTCGGCGTAGTCGGTGATCACCAGGGTGTTGTTGCCTGGATTGGCGGTGATCGGGTTGTCCGGGCTGATCATCGGCCGCAGCACAGCCACCAGCGCCGCCGCATTCTCATAGCGCAGCGCAAAGGTGCGCGTGGCGATCTCGCCCCCTGCACCACCGCTGCCCACCCGTCCACCGAGCAACTTGGCATCGGCCTGCGGCACCACCCGGCTGACGCCGCCGTTCTCGACCACGGCGAAGCCACGCATGCGCAATGCGCCCAGCAGCAACTGGTAGGCCTGGGTACGGCTGACCGGGCCATCGGAAACCACCGTCATCTTGCCGGTCACGCGTGGGTCGACCAGGAACTGGCGCCCGGTGAAGCGCGCCGCCATGCGCAGCACGCCGCCGATGTCGGTGTCGACCAGGTTCAACTGCACCGGCTCATCGCGGGTGTCCTGCGCCAGCACGGGTGCCGGCGCGTGGCCCATGCACACGATCAGTGCCAATGCGGCACTGCAGGCAAGGCTGCGCATCGCCCTCATGGATGGGCACCCGCAGTTGCCACCATCACGATGTGTCCTGAAATCCGTGCCGCCGGCATGTTCGCATCCCCTGTGCGTGTCAATTGCAGCTGCTGCAACTCGATGGCCGGGTCGGCCAGCAGCGGCAGCAGCCAGTTCCATAGCGCATCGGCGGGTACGGCCCGTACCTGCAGGTGCCAGCGCCCGTCGCGCGCTTCGATATGCAGGCCGTCGGCCAGACCGGCAGCCTTGATCTGGTCACGCAGCCCGGCCAGGGTCGGATGCTGGCCCTGCGCCAGCTGCTGGCGCTCACGCGCGCGCAGCAGCGGCGCCAGTGCGCGGGACTGCGCCTGCAGCCGTGGCAGTTCGGCCTGCCAGTGCGTGCGCTGCTTCAGCAGGGGCTCCAGCCATAACGACCACAGGCCCGCCACCAGCAGCGCCACCACCATCACCCACAGCATCAGCCGGTCGCGCGGTGGCAGGCGTTGCCAGCGCTGCTGCAGGCCCACCAGCCCCTGGCCCAGCCGCAGGGTTCGGGTCGTCACTGTCCCGCTCCGCTCACCCGCAGGCGTCCACCGGTATCGCGCGCCAGCTGCAGTCCCTGCGCCTGCATCGCTTGCTGCCAGCGCTCAAGCCGCTGTGGATCGTCGGCCAATGCCTGGGCATCGGCGTCCAGCTCCAGGTACACCTGCCCGGGTTGGTAGTGCAGGCTGTGCACCTGACCCGCCAGCTCCGGAACCGCGTGCAGCGTGCTGGCGATCTGACGTTGCAGCGCCGGCAACGGCGGCGTCGGCGGTGGAACCGCAAGCGCTCGCCTTGCCTGCAACACTGGGTCCACCACATCGGTGACCTCCGGAAAGCGTGCGCTGAACTGCCGTGCCATGCCCTGCTGCAGCGCCTCACCCTCGATCCGCCAACGCGAGACCTGCCACTGCAGGCCAAGTGCAGCCAGCAGCACCGCCGCCAGTGCCAGGCCGATCGCCAGTCGCGGCGCTTGACGGCCTGCGCCGGGCAGCGGCAATGACCAACCCGGCAACGGACCACAGGCCTGCTGTTCATGCGCAACGGCGGTGCCCGGCAGGCTGTCCGGCCACGCCGGCGGTACGCTGTCGATCCATTGCACGGCCCGCACGCCGGCCTGTTGCAGGCGGGTGGCCAACGCCTGCATCACCGCAGACGCGTCACGTCCGCCATACCATTGAACAAGTCCCCGATCGCGCCCGCTGCGCACCAGCAGATGCTCGCCGCTGACCTGCAGCGTGGCGTGGCCGCGCTGCCAGGGCAGCAGCAGTGGCGTCGGATACAACGCCTGCAGCTGCAGCGCACACGAGGCCAGCAGCTGCTGCGCCTGCGCGATGGCCTGCTGGCCGAGCCAGGCCACCGGAACCGTACCGTCTGCCGCCTGCGCACCGTGGGCCAGCGCCACCTCCTGCAGGTCATCCAGCAGCATGGCCTCCACCTCGCCCTGCAACGCCGCCTGCAGGCGGCGCCCGGACAGCGGCGGCAGCTGCAGTTCCAGCAGGATCAGGTCGTTCGGATCAAGGCAGGCATGCACTGTGGCCCGCGGATGCCGCAGACCCAGCGCGGCCAGCGTGTCGCGGCCGTGTGCCACTACCTCGTCCTTGTGCAGCTGCGCCCAGTCCACCGCACTGTCGGCGCGCATGTGCGCCAACGGCGGCAGGCGCACCCGAAGCTGCACCGTCATGCGCCGATCCTCGTCCACACCCGTTGTACACGTACCCCGTCGTCGCGGTACTCACGCCAGAGCAGCGCGCGAAAATCAACCGCGCTGCCGTCAGCCTGCACCCGGCCCACGGCCAGGAACCACTCGCTATGGATACCCAGCGGAAGCACGGCCATCTGTTCGTTGCTCAGTTGGAGTCGGTTGGCGATGTCACCGCGGTTGAGCAGCCAGTGGCCAGCGTCGCGCTCAGCGAGCAGCGCCTGCAGCCTTGCCGGTTCCACCGCAGGCGCGACCGCCTGCAGGACGCTCAGGTCGCAGGTGTTGGCGTTGACCAGGGTCTGCGCCGGCAACACCACGGTGCGCCGCGCCAGCGCCTGCAACGCCACCGGGTCAGCGCCGACCAGCGCCTGTTCGATCAGTGATTCGCGCGGCAGCGGTGCCTGCGCCTGCACATCGCCGTCGCGCAGGCGCGCCTGGATGTGGTCCACCGCGGATGCGCAGGTGCCCTGGCCCAGCCCCTGCCCGGCGCACAACGCGACGAACGCGCCCCGCGCCTCGGGGTCCGGCCTGCCCTGTGCCAGCAGGTTGCGCAGGTTGAACATCGACTGCGCATCGACCAGTTGCAGCTGCACCGGCAATGGCGCCTGCAGTTCCAACGGGCGCGCCCAGCGCCCGCTGCGCACCGTGGTCAGCTGTTCCTTGACATCCTCACGCAGCTGCTGCGCCGCACGCTCCAGCGTCGCATCCACCGCCATGCGTACCTGTGCGCGCAACTGGTCGCCGCCCAGCGCGCGCAGCTGCGCCGACTGCCGGGTCAACAGCGCAGTGGCAATCACGGCCACCAATGCCACCACCAGCAAGGCGACGATCACCGCCACGCCACGCTGGTGGATGCATGAAATCGAACGCGTCCGGGCTGCCATCAGCACGCCTCACAGCTGCCAGGAGCCGATGTCTGCGTTCCCGGCGTCGCCACCGGGCTTGCTGTCCGCACCCAGCGAGAACACATCGATGTCGCCATGAGTGCCTGGAACCTGGTACTGGTACGGATGGCCCCACGGATCATTCGGCAGGCGATCCAGATACGGCGTCACCGGCAACGCACCGCTGCCCTGCGGCGGCTTCACCAGCGCCTGCAGGCCCTGTTCGGCACTGGGATAGCGCCCATTGTCCAGCTTGAACAACTTCAGCGCCTGCATCAGCGCCGCGATGTCCTGGCGCGCCGCCACCACACGCGCCTGGTCCGGACGGTCCATCAACCGCGGCACGATCAGCGCGGCAAGGATGCCGATGATCACCACCACCACCATGATCTCGATCAGGCTGAAGCCCTGCTGCCGAGCCCTGCGACCACCTGCCTGCCTTGCCATTGTTCCGCCCTCGTCATCCTGGAAGAGACCGCTGCACCATGGTCAGCGGTGCATGTGTCAGTACGATAAACATCCGCCTGCGATTCGCTGCGCGGTTGCCTGTGCGGCCGCTCGTGCAGCCGGCGCGCGTGCCGCCTCGAACAGGTGAGGCGGCACGCTGGCCAGTGTTTGGTCGATGCACCCGCGCAGCAACGGATGCACGCACGCCTGCAACAGGCGCACGCACTGCGTCGGCGACCACGCGGTGCCGTGGTCGAGGCCAATGAACATCCGGTAGGCCTGGTGGTAGCGCAGGTCGTCGTACACACGCTGTGCACTGTTGAGATCACGCACGACCACCAGCAGCGCCGCACGTTGCAGCAGCCGCGCATCGGCTGCGCCAAGCGGCAGCGCGCTCATGGCCGCGTCGGGCCAGGGCCACAGCCGCAGGTCGAGGGCCTTTCGAAGTGCCGCCAGTGGATGCGCACTGCTGTCCAGTGCCGCCCAGCGTGCCGCATCCGCCCAGGCGTCACTGGACAGCACCCAGGCCCACGAGCGCCCGTAGCGCTGCACGTTCAGTGGCGCGTGCCGTGCCTGTTCCAGTGACTGGCTCAGGTGGCGATCCAGCTCCAGCATGCTGATCCTGCGACTGTCTTCCATCTGCGCCGCCCGTGCTCCGCGACGCGTGGTGCGTCGTACTCTGGAGAAGACGTCAGCAAGGCAGGTGAAGCGACACCGCGAATGCAACTCTGTGCACGGGGTGGCGCTTCATCGGCAACGTCATCGCAGCGTCATCCGCCTGCAGGCTTCGCGCTGCAGCCGCGGTGCGTCACCCCCACAACGGCGGGCCAGTACCGCCACGTCGCTGCGGGCAGCGAATGCGACCAGTGCATCGGTCATGTCCACGTCATCGCACCATGACGCCAGCGCGACGCGCAGTGCGGGCAGCTGCCACCCGTCCATCACCCCATGGGCGCCCGCCACGAACCAGTGCCAGAGCCGATGATGCAGCACCTGCTCATGCAGCTGCGTGAGATCGTCGATGCCATGGATGTCCGCCAACAGCAGTGCGCGTGCGAGCGCCGCAGGCGGCAGCGCCCCGGATTCGACCAGGGGCATCTCCTGCTGCTGCAGCCGCAGCAGCATCGCCAATGGGTGTGACTGCGGATTGAAGTCCAGCAGCACCGCCTGCTGCTGCCACTGCGCGTCGGACACCACGCACACCCAGGGCGAACCATAGCGATGCACCATCAAGGGCCTTCGCTGGGTGGTTTCCAGCAATGCAGACAGATTGCGACGCAGATCGAGCACACCGATGGTCTCGTTGCGCATCCTTGGCTTCTCCTCGCTTGCAACAGCCCTGCGCGGCGCGCACGGCCAGCGCCTTCATCTATCCAAGGACGGCGATGCCACCCGGAAAGCGACGCAGATCCAGCGACATCGTCAGTCGCAGCTGGTCCAGTGCCGCGTCCGGATCATCGATGCGGAAGCGGCCACTGACCGGCGCGCGCGCCAATGCCGATTCACCCAGCAGTACCTTGCCCCGCCGGTAACGGTTGATCTCGTCCACCACCTCGCCCAGCGGTGCGCGGCGGAACACAAGCATGCCTTCGGTCCAGGCACTCACTTCCGAAGCTACGGCCTCGGCCACGACGCCACTGAGGCGCTCGTCGAACCGGGTCTGCTGGCCGGCCTGCAGCTGCAGGCGGCCCTGCGGGTGCTCGATACGGGCGCTACCCTGCAGGCAGGTCACCCGTACCTGGCCGTGGGTGTTGCGCACGTCCAGGCGCACCGCACCTTCATCGGTAATCACGCAACCCGGGCCCGCGAACAGCGCCAGGCGCAGGCCAGCGCCGGTTTCGATCGCGGCCTGGCCCTGCACCAGCTCGAAGCCTTCGCCCTGCGCGTGCGCGCGGCGGCGCAGGCTGCTCTGCGTATCCAGTTCGATCTTGAGCTGCGGCAAGGGCGCGATCTGAAGTCGTTCACCTGTGCCGGTGTGGAAGTCGGCCGCCATCGCCGTCACCGAGGGCCACAATCCCAGCGGCGGGCGGAGCGCCGCCGCCACCACCAGACTGGCTGGCGCTGCCACCGCAGCGCCCAGGAAGGCGCGCCGGCTCCAGCGCTGGGCCGGCGTC
>NZ_JBHHMJ010000303.1:0-9468 GCF_042136455.1 Stenotrophomonas sp. 3diitr2024 | reverse complement strand
TGGCGCCATGGATGGCGCCATCGAGCCCCCATGGACGGGTTTACGGCGTGTCCTGCCAACCCACACCGCCCCGCCATCCAACGGAATGCCCGCTGTTGCTGTTGCTGTTGCTGTTGCTCGGCCTCTGCGGGTGCAGGGCTGCAAGCCCTGCCGAACACCCCCTACTTTCGCGGCAGGTAGGTCACCAGGGAAAGGTCGTGCCGGCTCTCCGGCACCAGCGCCACGTACTGCAGGTCCAGCAATCCCCGCGTGGGATGGTTGAGCTTCTTCGCACCTTCATCGAACCGCCGCACGTCGTGCTCCGGCCACCACCGCCGGAACGCCTCGCTATGCGCGGCGATGTCCTCCACCAGCGCCAGGAACGGCGCCTTGTCCGGCGCCTGCGCCATCGCCGCGCGGAAGCCGGCCAGCAGGCCGCGGGTCATTTCTTCCCAGTTGAGGATCAGCGTGCGGTACGGCGGGTACAGGAACATCAGCCGCAGCGTGTTGCGCTCATGCGGCGCCAGCTGGCTGTAGTCCACGAACAGATCGGCGATGGCCGGGTTCCAGGCCAGGATATCGAACCGGGTGTTGCGCACATAGGCCGGGATCGGCTGCATCGCTTCGACCAGCTGGCGCAGGCCGTCGGTCACGCTCTCGTCCGGCGATTCCAGCGGTACGCCATAGCCGGACAGCGCGAATGCATAGGCGCGTTCGTCGTCGCTCATGCGCAGCACCTTGGCCAGGCGCTCGAGCACTTCGGGCGAGGCACGCACTTCGCGGCCCTGCTCGATCCAGGTGTACCAGCTGACACTGACCCCGATGGCCAGCGCCACTTCCTCGCGCTTCAGGCCCGGGGTGCGCCGCCGCCCGGCCGGAAGGCCGAGCGTGGCGGGGTCGACACGGGCGCGGCAGGCCTTCAGGAAGCTACCGAGTTCCTTGCGTTCACTTTCGCTGCGCATCATCGCCCTCCGTTGCGGAAGGCGATGATATCCGCGCAGGCGCGTCGATCAGGCATCGGCGCGCTTGGAGCCCACGGCCAAACCGGCCTTCAGGCTGGCCTCGACGAACTCGTCCAGGTCGCCGTCCAGCACCTTCTGCGTATCCGAACGCTCGATGCCGGTACGCAGGTCCTTGATACGGCTCTGGTCCAGCACGTAGTTGCGGATCTGGCTGCCCCAGCCGATGTCGGACTTGGTGGCTTCCACCGCGTCCTTCTCGGCGTTGCGCTTCTGGATCTCCAGCTCGTACAGCTTGGCGGCCAGCATCTTCATCGCGTTGTCGCGGTTCTGGTGCTGGCTGCGGCCGGTCTGGCACGCCACAACGATGTTGGTCGGGATGTGGGTGATACGCACCGCCGACTCGGTCTTGTTCACGTGCTGGCCACCGGCACCGGACGAGCGGTACACGTCGGTACGCAGGTCGGCCGGGTTGATGGTGATGTCGATGTTGTCATCGATTTCCGGCGACACGAACACCGAGGTGAAGCTGGTGTGGCGGCGGTTGTCCGAGTCGAACGGCGACTTGCGCACCAGGCGGTGCACGCCGGTCTCGGTCTTCAGCCAGCCATAGGCATAGTCGCCTTCCACGCGCAGCGTGGCCGACTTGATGCCGGCGACGTCGCCACCGGAGACTTCCATCAGCTCGGTCTTCCAGCCGCGCGATTCGCACCAGCGCAGGTACATGCGCAGCAGGATCTCGGCCCAGTCCTGGGCTTCGGTACCACCGGCACCGGCCTGGATGTCGACGAACGCCGCCGCATTGTCCATTTCGCCGGAGAACATGCGCTGGAACTCCAGCTTCTCCACGTGCGCCTGGTGCTTGTCGAGGTCGGCGACCACCGCCAGTGCGGTCTCCTCGTCCTGCTCGGACTCGGCCAGCTCCAGCAGTTCAGTGGCGTCGTTCAGGCCATCGAGCACCGAGGCGATCCCGCCCACGGTCTTTTCCAGGCTGGAACGCTCGCGGCCCAGGTTCTGGGCGTACTCGGCGTTGTTCCAGACGTCGGGGCTTTCCAGCTCCCGCGTTACTTCTTCAAGACGCTCTTTCTTGGCGTCGTAGTCAAAGATACCCCCGAAGCGACAGCACGCGATCGGTCAGATCGGTGATGCGCTGGCGGACAGGATTCAGTTCGATCATGTCGGCGGTTATGCATTCAAAAGATGACTGGTAATGATACCGCAGGCCGTGGGTGCCCGGAATGAGGGCCTGGGCCTGCGCCGGGGAGGCTCGAGCGTGATGTGTCGGCGCTGCATTCAGGCAGGCGGTACCCGCCTTGGCGCGGGGAGCCAGCCAGGCTGCAGCCGACCCCACACAGGGCCTCCTTGCCCCAGAGCGGCGTCGACGAGGGTCTTCCTTGGCCCACCCTCGGACGGCCATTTGGGGCAGTTGACTATTTAACCTCGAACTCGCCCACCAGCACGGTCTCGGCACGGTCCTTCAGTCGCATCGTCACCATCTGATCCTTCTGCTTGGCCGTGCCCCAATGAGTGGTCAGACGCAGCATCAGTGTCGTCGCGCCGGTGACCAGTTGCTGGCGGCTGCCAAAGTAGTTCGCCTCCACCTTGTACTTGCCCGGCTTGGCGTTGCGCAGCGAGAACTGTTCGGGGCCATAGCCGCCGGTGAAGTCCTGCGACATCTGCCCGCCCTGGTAGGTCAGCCGGTTGCCGTAGTAGGCGCGCTCGCCGTTCGGGTCGGTTACCCACAGGTCCATGTCGCTGTTGTCGGCGTCCCACGACAGCACCACGCGCAGGTCCAGCGGCATCGCCTGCAACAGGCGCGGGTCGATGCCGGTGGTATCCAGCCGGGGCGTGCTGCCGGCCACCAGGTTGGTCAGCTCATCCAGCGCGATCAGGGCGATGCCATCGAAGCGGCTGTCCCACGGCCGCACCACCACCTGGTACAGCGGCGCCAGTGCCTGCTGTGGCTTGCCGGCCGCTGCCAGCGCCAGGCCCAGGTCGCGGAAGCTCTGCGGTTCTTCCTGGCCCATCGCCAGCACCTGCTCGAACACCGGCACCGCCAGCGCGGGGGCATCGGCCTGCATCAGCCGATAGCCGAGCACGCGCAGCAGGTGGCGATTGTCCAGGTCCATCTCGGCCAGGTTCGACAACACACGCAGCGCCAGGTCGCGCTGACCCTGCGCCAGCAGCAGGTCGGCCACATCAAGGAAGAAGGCGCTGCTGTCGGCGTGGGCATCGCGCTCGGCCAGGTAGCGGTCATACAGTTGCGACGGCGGGCCCTGGCGCAGGCGCCGGGCGATGGCCGAGTCTGGCTGCCAGGCCGCCAGCTGGATGCCGAGCTCGCCCTCGTTGGCGGCAGCGGGCGCAGCGACACGGCCACCCGTGACCGTGATTGAATCCAGGGCCTTGTTCGATGCAGGCGCCGAGCGACGTGCACGCGCGCTGCTGGCTTCCATGCGCTGCTCGGCGGCGGCCATCGGGGCCGGGGCGGGCGGTGCCGCAGGGGCCGGCGCGGCGAGCATCGCCACCGGCGCCGATTCCATCGCGTAGTCCGCGGAGGCGACTTCCAGTGCCCCGCCCTTCGGCTGCGGCGGCATTCCCTTCGGCCAGCTACGGTTCCACCACTGCTGGCGCTCCTTCCAGCGGGCGGCCACTTCATCCAGGCGCTGGCGATCCCCAGCGGCGCGATCCCTGACCTGCACTGCAAACCTGGCGTCGTACTCCGCGCGCAGCGTGCCCGAAGGACGGATCGCATAGCGCAGGTAGTCCTCCAACGTCTCCAGCACGATCAGCGAGGTATCCGGCCCCACCAGGCCAAACCGTTGTGACAGGCGCTGCATCGCCTCGCGGTTGCCACGACGGTCGGCGGCCAGCTGCTGCAGGCGCGCCTGCGCCCACAAACCGGCCAGCAGTTCACCGTCCTTGCTCTTCTGCGTCGCTGGCAGCGCTTCCCACTCGCCGTCGCCCACGCGCACCCGCATCGGCACACCGTCGGCTGCCAGTCGTGCGTGCAGCCACAGCCAGCCGTGGGCTTCACTGCGGCGATCGATCACTACATCCTGCACGCCGCGTCCCGCATCGACCTGCACATCCATCGGCGACGCCAGCAACGCGTGCGCCGCCGCATCGACATCCTTGCCCAGCGCGATGAAGCGACCGCCATGCGCCTCACTCCAACCACGCAGTCGCACGGCATCGGTGCGCGCACCGGCACTGCTGACCGCAAACAGGCGCTGATCGGGTGCCATCGCCGGTAGCTGTTCCGGGCCATAGGTCAGCAGGCCATCGCTGACCAGCAGGTATTCCTTCACGCCCGGCTGCGGCTGCCACTGTGCCAGCGCGCTGGCACCGTCCGGGCGCACGGCCTGCAGGGCTGCGCGCAGTTCACTCCAGTTGCCGGCGCGGATGCGGAAGCGACGCACCGGCTCGGCGCGATCGCGCAGCACGGTCAAGGCCACGGTGCCGTCGCGCAGCGCAGCGAAATAGCGATCCAGCAGGGCGAACTCACGTGTGTGATCGCGCTGGCCCGCCGAACCGGAGCCATCCCACAGCAGGCCGATTTCGCTCGGCAGTTTGCGCGGCGTGCTGCTGGCCGCCACCGGCAGCTGCGCCAGCAGATAGTGGCCATCCTGCCAGGGCGCCACCTGCACCTGTGCCTGGCGGGTCGCCGGCAGATCCCACTGCAGCTGCTTCGGCAGCTGCGCCCCCTTGCCCTGCCACTGCAGCTGGCCCGCGCTGATGCGGAATGGCGCCGTACCTGCGGTGGTCGTGCCAGGTGCCTGCAGTTTCAGTTCAACCGAGGCTGCACCGGCGGCAAACTGCAGCGGCAGCGTCCACTGCCAGCCTTGGCCGGCGAAGGCCAACGGCTCGCGGATCACCAGCTGCACGCGCCGGCTGCCGCCGGCCGGCAGCGGATAGATGCGCAGGCGGAACTGGTTGCCGGCGGTCTGTTCCAGCAGGCCCGGGTCAACGCCGCGGCGGGCAATCTCCTCGAACACCTGGCGGCCGCGGTCCTTCGGCACCGGCACCGCGTCACGCATCTCGCCGTTGATATCCAGCGCGAAGCCGCTGATCTGCTGGCCATCGGCCAGGGGGAACTGCAGCTCACCCTCCAGCACGCGCCGGTTCGGGTTGTGGAATTCCAGGATGATCCGGGTCTGGGCGATGCCCGCCTGGACCCCGCCCTCGATGCGGGCGTGTCGCAGTTGGACCGCCTGCTCAGCCGCCGGTGCGATCAGCAGCGGCGTGGCGGCCTGCGGCCGGGAGATCGGCGGCGACTGCGCGCCAGCGGGCCAGGCCGCAAGGGCCAGCAACAACACGGTGCAGCAACGGGCGAAGACCATGACCGGGCTCCAGTGGGATCGTGGACCTTTGAACGCACCAGCAACCGTAATGGGGTTGGCGCCTGTGCTCGCATCGACACACGCCCCTCCAACCAGCAACATGGAAGTCCTCGCCACACAGGGATGCACCATGCGCCCGTTGATTGCCTTGATCCTGCTGGTCCTGGCCGGCGCCGCCGCCGCTGGCAGCGTGAAAGGGGTGCGCTTCGCCCACTACGACTGGATGCTGGCCTGCGACAACACCCGTACCTGCCGCGCCGCCGGCTACCAGGACGATGTCGGCGGCAACTTGCCGGTGTCGGTGCTGCTGACTCGCAAGGGCGGACCCGGCCAGCCGGTCAGCGCCGAACTGATGCTGGGCCAGTACAACGAGGTCAAGCTGCCGACACAGCTGTCGCTGCAGATCAACGGCAAGGATCTGGGCGCGCTGTCGTTGACCGCAGACACGGCGACACTGTCTACAGCGCAGACCAAGGCACTCCTGGCCTCGCTGGTGCGCAGCAGCCGCATCGTGGCGGTCGGCAACGATGGCCAGCGCTGGACGCTGTCCGATCGTGGCGCCTCGGCGGTGCTTCTGAAGATGGACGAATTTCAGGGCCGGCTGGAGACTCCCGGCGCGCTGATGCGCAAGGGGTCGCGCGCCGAAGCCTCAGTTCCTCCCGCACTTCCGGTGCCTACGCTGGTTCTGGCGCCATTGGTGGCGGCACGAGCCACCGATGCCCCACTGGAACACTCACCCGCACTGCGCGCGGCGCTGGCCGCGGCCAACCCGGGCGGCGACTGCGTCGCACTGACACCCGAAGGCCTGCCGATGGTGGACGGCCCGCAGGAGCTGCGCGTGTCCCGGCTGGGGAGGACTTCCCTACTGGTGTCTACGCTCTGCTGGCGTGGCGCCTACAACGAAGGCATCGGCTACTGGGTGGTGAACGATGCACCGCCCTTCAAGGCCACGCTGGTGACCGCATCGGGCGGCGATGACGATGGTTGGGTAATCAGTTCGGCGCACAAAGGCCGCGGCTTAGGCGATTGCTGGTCCACCGCGAGTTGGGGCTGGGACGGGCGCCGCTTTGTGCAGACCGATGAATCCACCTCCGGCCTGTGCCGGCTGGTCGCGGCTGGGGGTGCATGGCACATGCCGACGCTGGTGACCGAGGTGACGCCCTGAGCTTGGCCAGTTGATTGGATCCACGCATAGCGCGCCGCCCACGACCCCCGCTCGCGAAACGGCGCTCAAACCGGCAGGCAGTGCTCCACGATCAGCTGGATGGCGCTGCCGCCGCGATAGTCGTCGCAGGCCAGCCGGTAGGCGAGGTGCACGTGTCGGCCGGGCGCATTGCCGTGCCAGCCGCCGAAGTGGATCGCGTTGATCGTGCCAGGCACGCCCGGCAGGCGCAGTTCCAGCTTCAGGTGGCGCTCCTTCAGCACGCGCCAGTTGGCCACTTCGAAGTGGCCGTCGAACAGGGGTTCGGGGAAGCCCTGGCCCCATGGGCCGGCCAACCGCAGCGCATCGGCGTGGCGATGATCGAGCTCGTCCGCGGCCAGTTCGCCGTCGCTGAGCACCTGCTGCTGCAGTGCCGCCGGGTCGAGCATTTCCAGCACCACGGCGACGAAGGCGGCCTTGAAGTCATCAACGTGGTCAAGCCGCAGGCTGAGGCCGGCCGCCATGGCGTGACCGCCGAAGCGGTCGATCAGGCCCGGATGGCGCGCATCGACCAGCGCCAGGGCGTCACGGATGTGCAGCCCGGGAATCGAGCGCGCAGAGCCACGCAGCGTGTCGGCGCCCGGTTCGGCCGGAGCGAAGGCAATTACCGGGCGATGCAGGCGATCCTTCATCTTCGAAGCGACCAGGCCGACCACACCGGGATGCCAGTCGGCATCAAACAGGCAGGCGGCCACCGGCCGTTGCCCGGCCATGTCCAGCACCACGCGGGTCAGGGCCTGCTCGGCATCGTCGGTCATCGACTGCTGCACGGCGCGGCGTTCTGCGTTGATCTGCTCCAGCGTCTGCGCGATCTCGCGCGCCTGGCGCGGATCTTCGGTGAGCAGCAGCGCGATGCCCAGCGCCATGTCTTCCAGCCGGCCCGCCGCGTTCAGGCGCGGGCCGAGTGCGAAGCCGATGTCGGTGGCGGTCAGTCGCGCGGCATCCCGGCCACTGGCTTCGATCAGTGCACGCAGGCCCACACAGCCCTGCCCTGCGCGCAGACGGCGCAGGCCTGCGCTGACCAGCGCACGGTTGTTCGGGTCCAGCGCTACCAGGTCCGCAACGGTGCCCACCGCCACCAGATCCAGCAGCGTGGTCAGGTCCGGCCCCTTGCCATCTGCGAAGACGCCGGCCTCGCGCATCTGCCGGCGCAACGCCATCAGCACGTAGAAGATCACGCCGACACCGGCCAGCGATTTGCTGGGGAAGGCATCGCCATCCAGGTTGGGATCGACGATCACGTCGGCCGGCGGCAGCTGCGGCCCCGGCAGATGGTGGTCGGTGACCAGTACCTGCCAGCCGCGCGCCTTGGCCGCGGTGACACCGGCATGGCAGGCAATACCGTGGTCGACCGTGACCAGCAGGTCCGGCTGCAGCGCGGCCAACTCTTCCACCAGCGACGGTGACAGGCCATAGCCATGCACCATGCGGTTCGGCACCGCGTGGAAGACGTGTTGCGCGCCGAGCATGCGCAGGCCACGCACGCCGACCGCACAGGCGGTGGCGCCATCGCAATCGAAATCGCCGACTACCAGGATGCGCTTGTCGTTGGCGATGGCTTCGATCAGCAGGCCCACTGCATCATCGATACCGGTCAGCAGCTCGGGCGCGTGTAGGCTGCCCAGTTTCGGCAGCGCCAGCTCTGGCGTTCCCGCACCACGGCTGGCATAGAGTCGGGCCAGCAATGGCAGCGTGCCCTCTGGCCAGCTGCCGGGCACGACCGCATCGCGGCGGCGGATCAGCGGTGTATCAGAGGGCGGCTGCGCAGCATCGGCGGCAAGGGACATCGGCATCGCCGGTTACGAAAGACCCGCACATCATAACGTGCACCGCTCCCCCGGTCGGCTGCCGCTGCTGACGAGGCAACTTGGCTCTTCGGCCAGCAGCATTTGGATTTCACGACCGCATCTTCCATGCTTGCCTGCCCTGGAACGGACTTCCATCCATGACCCGCACCCTGCTGACCGCGCTGATGGCACTCACCGTGGCCCCGGCCGCCCACTCCGCGACGCCTGAGCCCAGGCCCGGGGTCGAATTCGAACACAACGACTGGTCGCTGGCCTGTGACAACACCCGCACCTGCCGCGCCGCCGGCTACAGTCCGGAAGAACCCGGCAACCTGCTCAGCCTGATGCTTGAGCGCGCCGGCGGCCCGGGTGCGAAGGTGATCGCGCGGCTGCGCAATGGCGAGGATGGCGAAAGCCCGACGCCGACCGGGGCACTGCGCCTGCGCCTGAACGGCAAGGACCTGGGCCCGGTGCGCGACACCGGCGACGGGGACAAAGTGTTGTTGCAGCAGGCACAGACCGATGCACTGGTCGCCGCACTGCCGCGCCAGGCACGCATCGAGATCATCGACGGCAAGGGCAAGGCCTGGCCGATCTCCGACCGCGGTGCAGCGGCCGTACTGCTGAAGATGGACGAGGCACAGGGCCGGCTGGGCACCCCCGGTGCGCTGGTGCGGCGTGGCGACAAGCCCGACGCAAGCGTGCCTGCGGCGTTGCCGGTGCCAGTGATCGTGCGCGGCACGCTGGTGGCACCGCGCGCCTCGGACGCGGCACTGGCGAAAGCACCGGGCCTGCGCAAGGCACTGATCGCCAGCCTGCCCAAGCCGGATGAGTGCGGCCGCCTGAGCGAGGGCGGGACAGATGAAATCGAGATCCAGCGACTGGACGCCCAACATGTGCTGGCAAGCACCAGCTGCTTCGTGGGTGCCTACAACATGAGCAAAGCCTACTGGGTGGTGCGAGACAAATCGCCGTACCAGGCGACTTTTGTCACCAACCTCGCCGAAGATTTTGACCGCGATGACGCTACGTTGCGAGGCCGTTACCGAGGCCGCGGTGTCGGCGATTGCATCTCTGCCAATGACTGGGTGTGGGACGGCGAGCGCTTCGTCAACAAGCATCCCACCGTGGTGGTGCTGTGCCTGGGCTTCCTGCTGATGATCGGTTTCAGCCTGGTGGCCGAGGGCCTGGGCTACAAGATC
>NZ_JBHHMJ010000288.1:0-415 GCF_042136455.1 Stenotrophomonas sp. 3diitr2024 | reverse complement strand
GCATGGAAGCGTGCGGGCCCCATCCACTGCACCGGCGAGGCGCGCTCGGAAAACACCGGATCGGTCAGCCAGTACTGGCCACGCAGCTTCAGCAGGATCGTGGAGTGCCCCAGCCGGAACAGGCTGCGATCCGGTGCGGCGGCGGCAGGTTCGGCAGCCGGCGCCGCCGGTTCAGCGGCAGGCGTCGCTGCCGCGTTCGCTTCCATCGGCGGCGGCGCATCCGCCGCAGGCTGCGCCGGCGGCTCAGGCTGCGAACAGGCCGCCAGCAGCAGAGCGGGAATCAGGTAGGCCATCCGGCGCATACGCGCACTCCATCGAAACAGGAAGCCCGATGGTAGCGCCGCCACAGTGACGGCAACAAAAAGGGGACGGAGGGGATTAAGTCGTTAGTGGCACAAACGACTTAATCCCCTCC
>NZ_JBHHMJ010000281.1:0-19352 GCF_042136455.1 Stenotrophomonas sp. 3diitr2024 | reverse complement strand
GCATGGAAGCGTGCGGGCCCCATCCACTGCACCGGCGAGGCGCGCTCGGAAAACACCGGATCGGTCAGCCAGTACTGGCCACGCAGCTTCAGCAGGATCGTGGAGTGCCCCAGCCGGAACAGGCTGCGATCCGGTGCGGCGTCCAGCGTGGCGCGGTCCAGCGGCTTCACCGGAATCGGGTTCGCGGGCACGGTGCCCTTGGGCTTGTTGAACAGGAACGTCCACCAGATCTCCGCGCCGTCGCGCAGGCCCATCGCCGGACGGGGCAGGGCATTGCGGAACTTGCCATCACGGTACTGCGGCGAATCGGGGAAGTCGGGAAGGGACCAGGATTTGCAGAAGGTGTAGGCGGTCACGGCGAGGATTCCGAGCAGGAGGACAAGGAGCAGGCGCTTCATGGGTGACGTCCGCTGGGTACACTGCACAGTGTAGTTTCGTGTTTTTCAAAAGTACACTGTCGAGTGTAAAATGGAGGCATCCGTTCAGTTATCCGGTTCCCGCCATGTCCCGTCCCCCGCAACGCCTGACCGACCGCAAACGTGACGCCATCGTGCGCGCGGCGGTGGAGGAGTTCCGTGCATCGGGCTATGAGGCGACCAGCATGGACCGCATCGCCGAGGCGGCGGGGGTCTCCAAGCGCACCGTCTACAACCATTTCCCGAGCAAGGAAGCGCTGTTCTCGATGATCCTGGAGGAGCTGTGGGAGCGCAGCGTGGCCAGCGACGCACTGCCATACCGCGCCGACCAGCCGCTGCAGACGCAGTTGCTGCAGTTGCTGGGCCAGAAGCTGGACCTGCTCAGCGATGGGAATTTCATCGATCTGGCGCGGGTCGCGATGGCCGAGATCATCCATTCACCGGAGCGCGCGCAGGCCATCGTCTGCCGCATGGGTGAAAAGGAAAGCGGCGAGAGTGCCTGGATCCGCGCAGCAATTGCCGATGGCCGTCTGCGCGAGGTGGACCCGGACTTTGCCGGCCACCAGTTGCACGGGCTGGTGAAGAGCTTCGCGTTCTGGCCGCAGGTCACGATGGGTCAGCCACCGTTGACCGCGCAGGAACGTGCGCGCGTGGCCGAATCGGCGGTGGCGATGTTCCTGGGGTTCTACGCGGTCTAGCTGGCTGCGAAGCGACGGAACTCGTCGGCTGGCAGTGCCGCCGAGTACAGGTAGCCCTGGCCGACATCCACCCCGAGTGCGCGCAGCTTCTGTTCCTGGGCGAGGGTCTCGGTACCCTCGGCCACCACGATCGCGCCGCAGCGGTGCGCGACCTCGACGATGAAGCGAACGATCGACTGTGACTTGGCGTCGGACAGCGTGGCGATCAGTGCCTGCTCGATCTTGACCTCGGCGATGGCCAGCTGCGAAAGCAGGATCAGGGTTGAATAGCCGGCGCCGAAATCATCCAGCGACAGGGTGACCCCGGCTGCCAGCAGCTGTGCGATGTTGGCATCGACCACGTCGCGCTCGACGATTTCGGTCCATTCGACGATCTCCAGGCGCAGCATCGCACCGGGGATGTCATGCAGCTGCAGCAGCTCCTGCAGGCGCAGGCCGAAGTCGGGCAGGCGCAGCGATTCGGCTGAAACATTGACTGCAATGGTCAGCGCCGCGCCGTCCCGCCGGCAGTGCTGCAGGAAGTGCACCGCCGACCGCAGCGTGGCCCATTCCAGGTCTGCCAGCCGCCCCTGCCGGCGCAGCAGCGAGATCACCCGCATCGGGGCAATCGGCCGGCCTTCGCCGTCGCGCATGCGCAGCAGTGCTTCGGCGCCGACCAGTTGGCGGTCCTGCAGACGATGCTTGGGTTGGTAGCACAGCGGCGCATTGCCCTGCTGCAGCCAGTGCTCAAGCGCAGCCTCGATCAGGGCGTCGATCTCGCTGTCGCGCTGGATCGGGTCATCGAAGAACACCACGCCCGACTCGATCGCGCTCAGTGCCACGGTGATGGCGCGGAACGGAAGATGTCCTTCATCGGCATCAGCAGGGGGCTTCAATTCAACCACTGCACAGCGGAACAGCGGCCGGAAGCCCGGCCAATCGCGGCCGACCCGATCGGCCAGGTTGCTGGCCAGCTCGGTGATCTGCGGTTGCGTGCGCAGTGTGGACAAGGTCAGGCCGCGCACCAGGATCGCCAGCGCGGCATCGCCGAATTGGTAGATCTCCAGCTGCGCAGCCGGCAGCGACGGCAGCAACCGATGCACTTCCTCGGTGCTGTCGCGCTGCCACAGGCCGTTGTCCTGCAACGGCCCGTAGCGCAGGCGCAGATCGCGCAGGTTGCCCATCTCGGCCACGATCAGGCAGGCCTTGCCGGTGCCGTCGTTATCCCGCCAGTACTGCTGCAGGCATTCACCGAGCGCACGCATGTTGGGCAGCCCGCTGATCGGATCGATGCGGAGCCAGGCCTGTTCGCGCTGGCGTTGCGCATCGATCTGGGCATCGTTGTAGACCAGCGCGAACACGGCGCCGAGCACGAGCAGCGAGACCGGCAGTGCCAGCGCGCGCTGGATCGCCAGCTCGGCCACCGGCAGTTGATCGGCGCCAATGATCGCCACACCCAGCGCCAAACCCAGAGCGGTTACCCCGATGCGCACGGACCATGCCTGCAGGATCATGCGCGGCGAGAGCTCGTTGAGCATGCGCGGGTACAGGTGCCTGCGCAGCCAGACGCCCGCCACCATCTGCAACACGGCCTCAAGGCTGGCAGGCAGGAAGAACGGGATACCGACGAACTGGTAGCGGGCCAGGAGGGCGGCAGCCAGGCAGGCCAAGCCGCCGCGCCAGCCGCCCAGCAGGCCACTGACCAGCAGGATGTCGAAGCCCAGGTGCAGTTTGACGACACCCTGGGAATAACGGGCCACGAACCAGGAATTGAACAGGTAGATCAGGCCCAGCGCTACGCCGACATACAGGCGACGGCCTTCAATGGCGTGCCCGGCGCGACGGGTGGCGATCAGCAGCACGCCGATCATGCCGATCACTGCCGTGGCCTGCAGCAGATACAGCGGCAGGCTGGGCAGGGCGCTGTCCAGGACCTGGGTCGAGACCCGTGAAAGCGCATCCATAGCAGGTTCCCGCCTGTGACCGACGGCCAGTGACGAGCAGGGTAAACCACGACCGCGCGCGCGGCCACTGAGGGTGCTCTGCCGCGGCCGGCAAGGTCAGTAGCGCGGGTCGGCGATGGCGGGCAGCACCAGTTCGCGCACGAAGCCGGAGGATGACAGCTGCAACAGGGCGCTTACCATGGCCACGACATCGTGGACCGGCACCTGCTCACCGTCGCCGCGCGCTGCGGCCTCGGCCACCGGCACCGACAAGGCGTCGTCGGTGTTGAGGTAGCCCAACTGCAGGCTGGTCACCGCCAGCCGGCGATCGCGGAAGCCTTCGCGCAGCGCATCGGCGATGCCGTTGAGGGCGAACTTCGAGGCGCCGAACGCCACTTCCGGGCGGCCACTGCGAGGCAGGGCCGAGGTCGAACCGGTCAGCACCAGCTGCGGGCGCGCTGCGCCCAGTACGCGGGGCAGCAGGCGTTGCAGCAGTAAAAGGGTCGCGGTGATGTTGACGTCGACCAGCGTCGTGAGTGCAGCATCGCTTTCATCGAGGAAGGCGTACTCGTCGCTGAAGGCCTTGTCTTCCCAGATACCCAGGTTGTGGATCAGCACATCGATATCGGCCGGTGCCTGCGCTGCGATGTGGTCGGCAGCCACGGTCGGCCGGGACAGGTCTGCTTCGATCCATTGCAGGGTGACGCCGTCAGCGCAGGCGATGCCGCACGGGCGGTTGCGCGAGACACCAATCACAGTGTCACCCGTGGCACAGAGGCCTTCCACGAACGCGCGGCCCAGGCCCTTGCTGGCGCCGATGACCATCAGTTTCATGTTGCTTCCTCGTTGTACTGCGGCAGCCACGATCGGCTGCCAGAACGGTGCTCCACTTGGCGAACGCGCGCAGGCCGCCGCGTTCGGCGGTAAGGGTCGAGGCCGTGTCGTCGAACTGGCACCGGTACCGTGGCAGCAGCCGTCGCTGCTGCAGGCGCTGGGGCGTAGTGGCTGCCGGCCGCCCGCGGGTCGATGTGCGCCAGGATGAGCGAGAATGCACAGGGTCACCGGCAACAGGAATCTCCTGGCATGGACGAGCACAACGCCACCACTGATGGCATGCCGCTGCCGTTGGCGTGGCAGAAAGCGTTGGCCGACGCGCGCATCGAGCGGCAGTCGATGGGTGTTTCGCGGGCCGACGTTGCCCGCGTGCTGCGGCCAGGTAGACCCGACGCCTTCCTCAAGTCGGAACTGATCGACGCCTTCAGTGAGCTGGGCGATGAGATCGCGCGCCTGCGCTGGCTCCAGGCACAGGGACAACCGGCGCCAACGGTGATTGCCACGGCCGAAGAAGCGGGCCGGCACTGGTTGCTGATGAGCGCGCTGCCTGGCCGCGATCTGGCTTCGTCGGCGGAACTCGCGCCGCAGCAACGGGTGGAGATACTGGCCGACGCGCTGCGCGGGCTGCATGCGTTGCCGGTAGCAGCCTGTCCGTTCGATCAGCGGCTGGCCTCGCGCCTGCCGGCCGCGCAGGCACGGGTCGAGGCGGGGCGCGTGGACGCCGATGACTTCGATGACGAACGCCTGGGACAGAGTCCACAGTCGGTCTTCGCCCAACTGTGCAGCACTCGTCCCGATCATGAAGATCTGGTGGTCAGTCATGGCGATGCCTGCCTTCCGAATCTGATGGTGGCCGAGGGGCGTTTCAGCGGTTTCATCGACTGTGGGCGGCTGGGCGTGGCCGACCGTTACCAGGACCTGGCGCTGGCCGCGCGCAGCCTGGTCCACAACTTCGGTGATACGCGTTGGGTCACGCCGTTGTTCCAACGCTACGGCGCTGTAGCCGACGAGCGCCGGTTGGCGTTCTACCGGCTGCTCGACGAGTTCTTCTGAGCCCGCGCGCGGCTGGCGATGGCCGCGCAGATCAGCCCACCGATCACGCTCAGGTGTTCCAGTGCGAAGAACAGGGCCAGCTGCTGTTCCGCGCCGTGCTTGGTCCAGAAGGCATGCACGATGGCGATGGTCAGCAGCATGAACACCGCCAGCGCGCCGCTGCCCAGCCAGAGCAGGCGATCAAGTAGCAGGCACAGTGAGCCACCCAGCAGCACCACGGCGCTGGCGAGGTTGAACAGCACAGGCGGTTGCAGCCCGGCCGCCTGCATTTCGGCCACGCTGTTGTCCCACGCCAGCAGCTTGGCCAGACCCGATGACAGGAACACCACGGCCAGCAGCAGTCGGGCCAGGAACCACAGCACGCGGCTGTCGAGCAGGGCGGTGATCATCCGCGGCATGAAGTCTCTCCGGGTTGGGCTTGGAACGGGCCGCGCAGCATCGGGCCTCAACCGCAGTTGAGGTCAAGGGCCGGCTGAACGGAACTCGCTGGTTGGCCGGGTTGCCATCTTCCATGTGGACGAACGTTCGTTCATTATTGGCGCCATGAACCGAGCCGACCGCAACGCGCAACGCAACGCGCAGATCCTGCAGGCCGCCCTGCAGTGCTTCCTCGCCAAGGGATTCCACCAGACCAGCATGCGTGACATCGCGCAGGCGGCCGACGTCAGCCTGGGCAATCTCTACAACCACTTCCCTGGCAAGGAAGCGATCATCCTTGCAGTGGCCGTGGCCGAGAGCGAGGAATTGGCGCCGTTGCTGCAGCGGCTGGCCGTGGCCGACGGTGATCGCACGCAGGTGCTGGCGTTCCTGCAGGACTTCCACACGCTGTGCAGCCATCCGGAATGGGCGACGCTCGCCGTCGAAGTGCTGGCCGAGAGCGCACGCAATCGGGCCGTGGCCGAGGCATTTGCGGCCAATCGCAGGCAGTTGCAGGCTGTGCTGGCCGAAGCGCTGCAGCAGGTGGCACAGCGTGAACGTCGGCGTCCCGTGCTGGCCCCGGCACTGCAGGCGCAGGTGCTGCTGGATGCCATCGAAAGCGATGCGCTGCGTCGCGGGCTGGGCGAAGCCGGTGGCACCGATGAGGCTCCGCTGGACCCTGGCCTGCTCGCGCTGCTGCTCGGTGCACGCGCATGAGCGCGGTTGAGCGGCGATTGCACGGCCTCGATCTGGCACGGTATCTGGCGCTGGCAGGCATGGTGCTGGTCAATTTCCGCCTGGCGATGGCCGTGCCGGCAGAGGGTCAGGGTTGGCTGGCCGGCTTCTTCCATCTGCTGGAAGGCAAGGCCTCTGCGACCTTCGTCACCCTGGCCGGACTTGGCCTGGTACTGGCCACACAGCGCCTTGGCTGGATGCCGGCCGGCGCGCAGACCTGGCGGCGCGCGCTGTTCCTGCTGGTACTGGGCCTGCTCAACCTGACCCTGTTCCCGGCCGACATCCTGCACTACTACGCGGTGTATTTCGCGCTGGCGGTGCTGTGGCTGCGTGCGTCGTCACGGGTGCTGCTGGCCAGCATCGCCGGCCTGGCGGCCGGGTCGTTCTGGGCACTGCTGCACTGGAATTACAGCCAGGGCTGGAACTGGCAGACGCTGGAGTATGCCGGTCTCTGGCAGTGGCCGGGTGCCGCGCGCAACCTGCTGTTCAACGGCTTCCATCCCTTGCTGCCCTGGATGTGCTTCTTCCTGCTGGGCATGCTGCTGGCGCGCCTGCCGTTGTCACAACCGCGGGTGCAGCGTGCGTTGCTGCTGGTGGGCCTGCTGCTGATCGGCGCAGGCCAGGCCGTGCAGCACCTTGCGCAGGGAACGCCCTGGCAGCCGTGGCTGGGAACGCAGCCGATGCCGCCGGGACCGGCCTACGTGTTGACCGGTGCGGGCGCAGCCTGCAGCGCGATTGCCGCGTGCCTCTGGATCAGCCGCCGGTATCCGGGGGATTGGCTGGAACCGCTGACTGCAGCAGGGCGAATGACCCTGACCCTCTACGTCGGCCACATCCTGCTGGGCATGGGTACGCTGGAATGGTTGGGGCTGCTCGATGGCAGCGCGTCGCTACCGACCGTGCTGCTGTGGGCGCTGTTGTTCCTGATGCTGGCCACGGGCGCAGCGTGGCTGTGGTCGTGGCGGTTCACGCGGGGGCCATTGGAAGCGGTGATGCGTCGCGTCGCCGGCTAGCACGTTGGTCGCGCAGGCACGATGTTGTGACGGACATGTCTGTGTCATGGCGGGCACATCTGCGATAGTTGTCGCAGATAACACTTTCCGCTTGCATCCATGTCATCCGCTTCGGCGCAGCATCTCGGCGAAGTCCTCCAGCAATCCTATGGCATCACCGCGACCGCCGTGGTGCCACGCCCGGTTGGCGCCGATGCCAACGCCAGCGTGTATCGCATCGATGCACGGCGCGGGCAGTGGTGGTTGAAATGCCGCAGTTATCAGGTGGCCCCTGCCGTCTGGGACACCCTGCATTGGCTGCGCGGCACGCTGGGTATCGAGGAGATCGTTGCGCCCTGGCCGGCGTTGACCGGCGGGGCATCGGTGCAGCGCTGGGGCCTGCAGTTCACCCTGTTCCCGTATGTGGAAGGCCAGTCCGGTTTCGAGGCGGCATTGAGCCGCACGCAATGGCAACGGTTGGGCGAGGTGCTGCGGCGCCTGCACGAGGCGTGCCCGCCACCGGCGCTGCAGGAAGCGCTGCCAAGCATCCGGATGGAAACCGCGGCGCTTGATACCGTCGGGCAGTGGCTGGCCGGCGAAGGCCTGGCGGCTGCCAAGGATGGGCTGGGCCGTGCCTTCGTTTCCGTCTGGGACCAGCAGCACGCGCGCATCGCGGCGCTGCACGCGCAGGCACTGCAGCTGCACGCGGCGTTGCAGGATGTGCCGGTGCGGCTGCACCTGTGCCACACCGACCTTCATGCCGGCAATCTGCTGATGGGCAATGACGGCGGCCTGCACCTGATCGACTGGGATGGCCTGTCGCTGGCACCGCGCGAGCGCGACCTGATGTTCATCGGTGGCGCTGTCGGCGGGCGCTGGGGCCGCGAGAACCCGTTGGGATTCGAGGAAGGCTATGGCAGTGACCGCGGCGACCCTCGCTGGATCGCCTGGTACCGTCACTGGCGCATCCTGCAGGACCTGATCGAGTTCCAGCAGGTCCTGCTGGGCAGCGATGGAGAGGACCGGTCGCCGCAGCTGCGCCGGCAGTCGCTGCATTTCCTCAGCGAACAGTTCGCACCGGGCAATGTGTTCGACGCGGCCGAGCGGGTGTATCGCGCGCTGTAGATCCACGCCATGCGTGGATGAACCCTGCGCGCTCAGTCAACGGTGGAGGCGCGAAGAGCAGCCGAGCGTAGGCTCGGCTCTACAGAGGAGTGCAGCGTCATCCACGCGTGGCGCGGATTTACTCGGCGGGCTTCGCCGCTGATGAGGCGGCTGCGCTGGCGGCGCGGCGCGACAGCACGGCCTCGCGGTGGGCAATGTAGGCGTTGGCGGCGAGGATGATGCCGGCGCCGATGATCGTCCAGCGGTCCACGCTTTCGTTGAACAGCAGCCAGCCGAACAGCGTCACCAGCGGCAGCTGCAGGAAGCTGATCGGGGTCAGCGCCGAGACTTCACCCAGGCGCAGCGCCCGCGTCCACAACAGCTGGCCGATGGTGCCGAGCACGCCGGTGGCCAGCAGCCACAGCCAGGCCATGCCGCTCGGCCAGACCCAGACGAACAGCGCCGGAACCAGCGACAGCGGCACCCAGAACACGTAGGTGTAGAGCACCACGGTATCGGCGCTGTCGACGCGGGTGAGCTGCTTGATCTGGATCGCCACCAGCGAACTGAGCACCGCGGCGGCCACGGCGACCAGGCTGCCCGCGGTGAAGCCGGCGGTACCGGGTCGCACGATCACCAGCACACCGATGAAGCCGACCACGACCGCGGCCCAGCGGCGCACGCGCACGGTTTCACCCAGCCACAGCACGGCGGCGATGGTGACGAACAGCGGCGTGGAGTATGAGAGCGACACCGCCTGCGCCAACGGCAGGTGGCCCAGCGCCCAGAACGCGCACAGCATCGAGCCCAGGCCGATCGCACTGCGCACGAAATAGCGCGGCAGCTGCTGCGTCTTCAGCGGAGCACGGCCCGGCCGCAGCAGCATCGGCAGCAACGCCAGCAGGCCGAAGGCATTGCGGAAGAACGCCACTTCCTGGGTTGGCACGTACCGGGTGGCGTAGCGGATCGCGACCGCCATCAGGCCGAACGCCATCGTACTGCCGAGCATCAACAGCGCCGCCCGCATCGGGGCGGCGCTGGGGGAGAGGGCGGGAGTGTTCACCACTGTGCGCCGAGCAGGCGGGGCTCCGGTTCGATCGGCACGCCGAACTTCTCCAGCACCGAGGCCGAAATGCGGCGCGCCAGCGCCAGCAGCTCAGCACCGCTGGCATTGCCGTGGTTGACCAGCACCAGCGCGTGGCTTGGCGCCACGCCGGCATCACCTTCGCGGAAGCCCTTCCAGCCGCAGGATTCGATCATCCAGGCAGCGGAGACCTTGCGCTTGTCGTCCTGCTCGGCCGGGAACACCGGCAGGTCGGGGAAATGCTGCAGCAGCACGTCGACCTGTTCCAGCGGCAGTACCGGGTTCTTGAAGAAGCTGCCGGCGTTTCCCAGTACATCCGGGTCGGGCAACTTGCGGCGGCGGATCGCGATCACGGCATTGGCCACGTCCACTGCGCTCGGCAGCTCCACGCCCTGTGCCTGCAATTCCTCGCGGATGCCGGCGTAGTCCATGCGCAGATCATGCAGCAGCGGCAGCTTCAGTTCGATGGCGGTGATCAGATAGCGATCGGGTTGCTGCTTGAACACGCTGTCGCGGTAGGCGAAGCCACACTGTTCGTTGTCCAGCCGCACCCAGGCCTGCTCCTGGCAGTCCCATGCTTCGACGGCCTGGATGAACTCGCCGACCTGCGCGCCATAGGCGCCGATGTTCTGGATCGGCGCGGCACCGGCGGTGCCGGGAATCAGCGCCAGGTTCTCCAGCCCGGACAGGCCTTCCTGCAGCGACCACATCACCAGGCCATGCCACGGCACGCCGGCGCCGGCACGGATCACGGCATGGTCGGCGCGGTGTTCAAGGAAACTGATGTCACGGTTGCCGAACACCAGTACGGTGCCCGGCAGGTCCTCGGCGATCAGAACGTTGCTGCCGCTGCCCAGCACCAGCAGTGGGTCGCTGGCCACCTCGGGCAATGCCAGCACCTCCGGCAGCAGCGCGGCATCGTGCAGTTCCAGCAGCTGCGCGGCGCTGGCCTGCACGTGGAAGGTATTCAGCGCCTGCAGCGGCGCATTGCGGGTGAGCGTCCAGCGCAGCGGGGCGTTGCCGTCGATGGTATCCATAGGCGCGCTCACAGCGGGGCCACCGCGCCGCGGCTCGGCGCTTCGCGGCGGCGACGGATCGCCTCCACGCATTCGGAAACCAGCGCCGGTCCACGGAAGATCAGGCCGCTGTAACACTGCACCAGTGCGCCACCGGCCGCCATCTTGGCTACCGCATCGGCGCCGGACAGGATGCCGCCGACGCCGACCAGCGGCACCGATTCGGGCAGGCGCGCGCGCAGGCGGCGCAGCACCAGCGTGGACTGCTCCAGCACCGGTGCACCGGACAGGCCGCCAGCCTCATTGGCCAGCGGATCGCCGGCCACCCTGCTGTGGTCGATGGTGGTGTTGGTGGCGATCACGCCGTCCACCTGCAGTTCGCCCAGCACGCGGGCGGCGGCGTCGATATCGCGTTCGCTGAGGTCCGGCGCCACCTTCACCAGCATCGGCACGCGTCGGCCGTGGCGGGCAGCAAGGTCTTCCTGGCGGTCGCGCAGCTGGCTGACCAGCTGGCGCAGCGCGGTCTCTTCCTGCAGCTCACGCAGGCCGGCGGTGTTGGGCGAGGAGATGTTGACGGTGATGTAATCGGCCAGCGGGTAGACCTTGTCCAGGCAGGCGATGTAATCGTCCACGGCCTGTTCGTTGGGGGTGTCCTTGTTCTTGCCGATGTTGATGCCGAGCAGGCCGCGGCGGTTGCGCGCGCGCTCGACGTTGCGCACCAGCGCGTCCACGCCCGCATTGTTGAAGCCCATGCGGTTGATGATCGCGTTGTGTTCCGGCAGGCGGAACAGGCGCGGTTGCGGATTGCCGGCCTGCGGGCGCGGGGTGATGGTGCCGATTTCGACGAAGCCGAAGCCGAGCGCGAACAGTGCATCGATGTGCTCGCCGTTCTTGTCCAGGCCGGCGGCCAGGCCGACCGGATTGGGGAAGGTCAGCCCGAACACCGTGCTGGGCATCGGCGCGATGCGTGCGGCCAGCAGCGGCGTGGTGCCGGTGCGATAGGCCAGGTCCAGTGCGGACAGGCCGAGGCCGTGGGCGCGCTCGGCATCGAGCGAGAACAGGAAGGGGCGGGCAAGCGAATACATGCGTCGGTTCAGTCCAGCGTGCCGAGGAAGGCTCGGGTTCGATATTCAAAAGCGACCTGGCCGTCCACCGCATGGGCGGCGAACAGGTCCTGCAGAGCGTCGATCATCGCCGCGTGGCGGGGATGACCGGATTGGGGTGCGTAGGAGGAGGACAGCAGGCGCCCGCGCAGGGCGTCGAAGTCCAGATGCTGCACGTTCGGCAGCTCTACCCTGCCGCGCAGGCCGGGGCCGAACCAGGCCTGCATGGTGGCATCGTCCTGGTAGCGCTCGGCCACAGCGGTGTAGTCGGTGCCGTAGTCCAGCAGCAACTGTTCGTAGCCGATCAGGAACGGGCTGGCATCGAGCAGGCGCGAGTTCCAGTAGATCAGTGCCTGGCCACCGGGGCGCAGGATGCGCTGCCACTCGGCGCGCACCGCCACGGTGTCGAACCAGTGAAAGGCCTGCGCGACGCTGACCAGATCGATGCTGGCATCGTCCAGTGTGGTGGCCTCGGCGCGGCCGTCCACCGCACGGAACTGCGGGTACTGCGGTGCCAGCCATTCCTCGGCCGCGCCCCGCATGGCGGCGTTGGGTTCAACCGCGACTACTGGATGGCCGCTGGCCAGGAACAGGCGACTGGAAATACCGGTGCCGGCGCCGATGTCGGCGACCACGGCCTCGCGGCTGACGCCCATCGGGCCATGCAGCCACTCCAACAGGGCGGGCGGATAATCGGGCCGGTAGCGGACGTAGTCGGCGACGCGGCTGCTGAAGCGTTCAGTGCTGTCGGAGGCGGTCATGGCGTCAGTTCGACACCGCCGCCAGCCATGCCAGGCCGCCGAAGAACAGGATGAAGACCAGGATGGCGGCAAGCACGGCGCCGACCATGACCCAGCCCAGCACCAGGCCGGTAACGGCCAGGCCGTCGCCTTCCAGTTCATGCGGGCGGCGGCGGATCTCGGCGCGGGCCATGTGGCCGGTGATGATGGCGACGATGCTGGCCACGAAGGGCAGGACGGTCCAGCTGGCGATGCCCATGACCAGGCTGACCACGGCCAGGGCGCTTGTCTGTCGGGGTGCCACGCTCATCGGGTCCTCCTTGGCAGTGTGCACATGATAGTGCCTCTGCCCGGGCAATCCCATGCCCAGCGGTTGCGGACGCGCCCACCAGGGTTGGCCGCTACGGTAGCCGTCGACCTTGGTCGACGAACGGCATGCCAGCCAAGGTTGGCAGCTACCAGGTGCCTATCAGCCCATCAACACCTGGCCGCCATCCACGTTGAGCACGCTGCCGGTAATCCAGCGCGCCAGTGGCGAGCACAGGAACAGGGCGGCGTCGGCGATCTCACGCGGGTGGCCAAAGCGACCGAACGGGATCTTCGCCAGGGTGCCGTGGTACAGCGCTGGATCCTCGACGCGGCGACGGTCCCAGAGCCCGTCATCGAACTCGATCGAGCCCGGTGCGATGGCGTTGACCCGGATCCGGTCCTTGGCCAGCGCCAGCGCCTGCGAGGTGGTGTAGTGCGAAAGCGCGGCCTTGGCAGCGGCGTAGGGCGCGCCACCGGGGCGCGGCTGCTGCGCGGCAATCGACGACAGATTGAGGATGCAGGCATCGCTGGATGCGCGCAGCCAGGGCAGGGCCAGGCGTGAGGCACGCACCGCCGCCATCAGGTCGATCTGCAGGCTCGCGGCCCAGCCCTCCTCATTGTCGACCATGCCGTAGCCGGTGGCATTGTTGACCAGCACATCGATGCCGCCGAGGGCATCGGCGGCGGCCTGCAGCCAGGCCTGGATCTGGCCGGGATCGGCCAGATCGGTGGAAAACGCATGCAATGGCGTGCCCTGCGCCTGTGCATCGGTGCGCAGGGCCTCCAGTCCGGCCTGGCCGCGCGCGCAGACCGAGACCTGCGCGCCGGCACCAGCAAAGGCCAGTGCCATTTCACGACCAATGCCCTTGCTGCCGCCGGCAATGAGCACGCGGCGGCCGCTGAAATCGAGGATCGGAGCCCCTGCGGGGATCCGACCCTGGGCATGGCTCAGATCCCCGGAGGGGCTCTGACCCACAGACGTGTCTGCGTCGTTTGCCATCACAGGTCGAACTTGATGCCCTGCGCCAGCGGCAGCGAATCCGAATAGTTGATGGTGTTGGTCTGGCGGCGCATGTAGACCTTCCAGGCATCCGAACCGGACTCGCGGCCACCGCCGGTGTCCTTCTCGCCACCGAAGGCGCCGCCGATCTCCGCACCGGACGTGCCGATGTTGATGTTGGCGATGCCGCAGTCGCTGCCGGCGGCCGACAGGAACTTCTCGGCGGTCTTCAGGTTCTGGGTGAAGATCGAGGACGACAGGCCCTGGGGCACGCCGTTCTGCATGTCGATGGCTTCGTCGAGGGTGTCGTACGGCATCACGTACAGGATCGGTGCGAAGGTCTCGTGCTGGACCACGGCGTCGCTGTTCTTCAGGCCCGTGACGATTGCAGGCAGCACGAAGTTGCCGGCGCGGTCGATGCGGGTGCCGCCGGTCTCGATGGTGCCGCCGGCCGCCTTGGCCTGGGCAATGGCATCGAGGAACTGCTGCACGGCGCCTTCGCTGTTCAGCGGGCCCATCAGGTTGGCGGCATCGGTCGGATCGCCGATCTTGCCTTCCACCTGCTTGTAGGCCTTGACCAGGGTGGCCAGCACGTCGGCGTAGATCGAGCGGTGCACGATCAGGCGGCGGGTGGTGGTGCAACGCTGGCCGGCAGTGCCGACCGCACCGAACACGATGCCCGGCACGGCCAGCTTCAGGTCGGCGGTTTCGTCCAGGATGATCGCGTTGTTGCCGCCCAGTTCCAGCAGGCAGCGGCCGAGGCGGCGTGCGACCTTCTCGTTGACGGTGCGGCCGACCTGGGTCGAGCCGGTGAAGCTGATCAGCGGCACGCGGCGGTCATCGACCATCTTTTCCGACAGCGCGGTGCCGGCATCGTTGATCAGGAAGAAGATGTCCGGGAAGCCCGCTTCGCGCAGGGCATCGTTGCAGATCTTCAGCGAGGCGATGGCGGTCAGCGGCGTCTTGTTGGACGGCTTCCAGATGCACACGTCGCCACAGATCGCCGCCAGGAACGAATTCCAGCTCCACACCGCGACCGGGAAGTTGAAGGCCGAGATGATGCCGACCAGGCCCAGCGGATGGTACTGCTCGTACATGCGGTGGCCGGGGCGCTCGGAATGCATGGTGTAGCCGTACAGCATGCGGCTCTGGCCCACGGCGAAATCGGCGATGTCGATCATCTCCTGCACCTCGCCATCGCCTTCCGGCTTGCTCTTGCCCATTTCCAGGGCAACCAGCGAACCCAGGGCGTCCTTGTGCCTGCGCAGCGCTTCGCCGCACAGGCGCACGGCTTCACCGCGGCGCGGCGCCGGCGTGGTACGCCAGACCTTGAAGGCTTCCTGGGCGCGGGCGACGACGGTCTCGTACTCGGCCTCAGTGGTGGCGCGGACCTGCGCGATCGGCTCGCCGGTGGTCGGGTTGACCGGGGTGATCAGCTCACCGCTGGTCGCGCTCGACCACTCCCCGTTGCCCAGGTACGTGCCAGCGTTGATCGCGTCCAGGCCAAGGGACTTGAGCAGCTCGGAAGACATGCAGACTCCTGTGTTTCGTTACGTTGTTTGGCGCCATCGCGGGCAGTGGGGGACGCGATGAACTGAATCGCCGATGGTAGCAGAGCGCCCCGTCCGGCCATGGTGCAACGCGCCAGGGGAACCGGGTGGAACATGAATGCTTGGAGGGCAGGGCACGTTGCCTGTAAACTTCCCGGCTGCATGGCCCCGTAGCTCAGCTGGATAGAGCGTCCCCCTCCTAAGGGGAAGGTCGCCCGTTCGAATCGGGCCGGGGTCACCATGTTCGCGGCGCCACGTCCGCGCGCTGCCCGCGAGGTCACTCGGATATGCTGGCGCCTCACCCCGCGATCCGGCCGCCATGGACCAGCGCCTGCAGCCCGTGCAACCCCACGACTACGCGCTCATCGCCCGGTGGCTGGATTCGGCCGCAGCCACGCTGCGCTGGGCCGGGCCGGGCGTGCCCTATCCACTGCCACCCGATCAGTTCGAGAACGTATTGCAGCTGCGCGAACGCCCGGGATGGCTGCTGCTGGCAGAAAACGGCATGCGCGTGGGTTTCGGCCAGGCCTGGCGCACCCAGCCGGGTACGATGCATCTGGGCCGTCTGCTGGTTGCCCCGCAGGCGCGGGGCTGCGGTCTCGGGCGGAGGTTGGTACACGCGCTGATCGAGCAGGCGTTCCAGTCTGATGCCGCTGAACGGCTGACCTTGCGGGTCTATCGGGACAATGCCGCCGCAGTTGCGTTGTACCGGACCCTCGGCTTCGAGCCGGTGGACACTGCATCCACGCCGGCGCTGCTGTTCATGCAGCGGGCCCGGCGCTGAGCATGGCCACGCAGGCCGGTACGCCTTCAGTCCTGCTTGAGCAGTTCAACCAGCTGGCGCAAGCGATAGGGCTTGGGCAGGAACTCCACCTGCTCCGGAAGCGGCGGCAGCTGCGAACGCGCATAGCCGGAGGACAGGATCATGCGTGCATGCGGCTGCTCACGCGCGACGTGCTCGCTGAGTTCGATGCCGGACATGCCGTTGGGCATGCTGACATCGCTGAACACCACATCGAAGCGTGCGTCGCCCTTCAGCAACGCAGCGGCTTCATGCCCGTCGGCGGTGGTGGACACCTCGATGCCGAAATCGCGCAGGGCCATGCCGATCATCTCGCGCAGATCGTTCTGGTCCTCCACCATCAGTACGCGGATCGGGTCATCGGTCATGGGTAAATTCCTCGGTTGCGGGTAGCAGCAGGCTGACCGTGGTGCCGACACCGGGCGTGGTGGACACATCGACGAAGCCGCCGCTCTGGGTAGTGAATCCGAACACCTGGCTCAGGCCCAGGCCGCTGCCCTTGCCGATGTCCTTGGTGGTGAAGAAGGGCTCGCTGGCCCGCTCGGCGATGTCGGCGGCCATGCCGTGGCCTTCGTCGCAGACGCTGAGGGTGACATAGCCGCGTTGCAGCATGGTGTCCGCATCCGGATCGAGGCGATGTTCCAACGCGGTGCCGATCAGGATGCGGCCGCCATCGGCGGTGGCCTCCACGGCATTGGCCACCAGATTCGCCAAGGCGGTCTGGAGCTGCATCGCATCGGTGCTCACCTGCGGCAGGCCCGGGGTGAGATCGGCATCCAGTACCACCGTGGGCGGGCAGGCGCGTTGCAGGTCCGGCAGCCACTGCCGTACCAGCGCATTGATGTCCACCGATTCCCGGATCAGGGTCTGGCCGGTACTGAAGGCCAGCAGCTGGCGGGTCAGCAGCGCGCCGCGGTCAGTGGCTGCCTGCGCGGCATCCAGCAGCTCGGCTGCGCGTGCATCGTCACTGCTGACACGCAGCGACAGCAGGTCCAGGGCGTTGCCGATGGTGGTCAGCAGGTTGTTGAACTCATGTGAGAGGCCGCGACTGAGCCGGCCGACCGTCTCGAACTGCTGGGTATTGCGCAGCGCACGCTGGGCATCGCGCAGCAGCCGCTGCGCCTGCCACTGCTCGGTGATGTCACGGGTGATCTTGACGAAGCCGAGCAGTTCGCCGGCTTCGACGACCGGCTCGATGACCACGCTTGCGCGGAACGACGAGCCATCGCGGCGAACGCGCCAGCCCTCACTGGCGACATGGCCCTGCTGCGCTGCGACGCGAAGCAGGCGCTGCGGTTCGCCGGTCTCGCGGTCGGCGGGCAGGTAGAAGCGGCTGAAGTGCGATCCCACCACTTCATCGGCTGAATAGCCTTTGATACGTTCAGCGCCCGGGTTCCAGCTGCACACGATGCCTTCAGGATCAAGCAGGTACAGCGCATGGTCGCGCACGCTGTCAATCAACAGTCGCAGTTGTCGGGAAGGGTCCGTCAGCACGGACGTCGTAGAAGCGGCTGCGTCCACGTGTAAATAAGTGTTACCCCTGTGAGGGACGTGAAGCTAGGCACTCAAGTGTGAAGGATGCGTGCACACCTGACACGTGCCATTTGTCCTGTGCGGCTGAATGCGACACGGAGTACCATCTTCCACCCTTTGCCTTCTGGAACCGACCTGCATGCGTCCTGGTGCGACTACGCGTGACCGCTGGATCTGGATGACGTCCGCCGTGCTGCTGGCCGCGACCATCGTGTTGGAACTGGTCGTCCCGCTCGGCTATGCGGTATGGCTGGCCTACTTCCTCGCGGTCGGCGTGACGGTGTTCCAGCGCAGTGCACGCGCGCCGTTCGTGGTCGCGATGATCGCCTGTGTCCTGCTGGTGATCGGCTTCAACGTTGCGCCAGCCAGCAACAATTCGTCGTTCTCGCTAGTCAACCGTACCGTCGGTGGCTGCGCCTTCCTGATGATCGCACTGATCGTCTCGCGCGCGATCCAGGCCCGGCGCCAGGCGATGCGCGCGCTCTGGCTGCAGGAGGCCGAGAACGCGGTGGCGATGAGCCTGCGCGGTGACCTTGGGCCGGAGCAGATCGCCGAGGCGGCAGCAGCAAGCCTGGCCGGGCAGCTGGATGCAGAGGTCGGTGCGGTCTATCGCCTGGACGGCGGCCGGCTGCAGCTGACCGGTGGCGTGGCGCTGCCCACTGGGACGCCGGCCTCGCTGGCCCTGCACGAAGGACTGGCCGGGCAGGTTGCGCGGGACGAACGCATCCGCCACCTGCACGGCGAAGACGCTGCCGTGCTCGAACTGCAGACCAGCCTGGGCCGGCTGCCGGTGCGCGAGCGCATCCTGGCGCCGATCAGCAGCGATGGTACGGTGGTCGGTGTCATCGAGCTGGGCCGCGCGCGGGCGGGTGAACAGCGTGACCTGGATCGCGAGCTGCTGGAGCGCTGCGCCGACACCATCGGCATGGCACTGCGCGCGTCGCTGCTGCGTGCGCAGCTGGTGGTGCTGCTGGAAGAGTCGCAGCGCCAGGGCGAGGAGCTGCAGGCCCAGCAGGAAGAGCTGCGCGTGGCCAACGAGGAACTGGAAGAGCAGAGCCGCAGCCTGTTGCAGTCGCAGAGCCACCTGGAAGAACAGCAGGCTGAGCTGGAACAGAGCAACGTGCAGCTGGAAGAGCGCACCCACGAGCTGGAGGCGCAGAAGCAGGCACTGCTGGTTGCGCAGAGCCAGCTGGTGCGCAACAGCAACGAGCTGGCGGCGACCTCGCGCTACAAGTCCGAGTTCCTGGCCAACATGTCGCATGAGCTGCGCACGCCGCTGAACAGCTCGCTGATCCTGGCCAAGCTGCTGGCCGACAACAAGGACGGCACGCTGACCGAGGAACAGGTGAAGTACGCGCGAGCGATCCTGTCGTCCAACAACGACCTGCTGGCGCTGATCAACGACATCCTCGACCTGTCGCGCATCGAGGCCGGCCATGTCGAACTGTCCGATGAAGTGGTGGTGGTCGAGAGCGCGCTGCAGCGCCTGCGCGAGACCTTCGAGCCGATGGCGCGGCAGAAGGGCCTGGCCCTGCAGATCGAAGCCGATGCGCTGGCACCAAGCCAGCTGGTGGTCGACAGCCAGCGGCTGCAGCAGATCCTGAAGAACCTGCTGGCCAACGCGGTGAAGTTCACCGAGCATGGCAAGGTCAGCCTGCACGTGCGTGCCGGCGGCAACGGCCGCATCCGGTTCGAGGTCTGTGACACCGGCATCGGCATTGCCCGCGAGCAGCTGGATGTCATCTTCGAAGCGTTCCGCCAGGCCGATGGCAGCACCCGCCGTCGCTACGGCGGTACCGGCCTGGGCCTGTCGATCTCGCGCGATCTGGCCGAGCGCATGGGCGGCGGCATCCAGGTCGACAGTGAGCCCGGACGCGGCAGCTGCTTCATCCTGGAGCTGCCGTTGCAGGGTGCGCCTGCGGCGAGCGCAGCCGACGCTGCCGAGGTCCCCGTGGCAGCGCCGCCGACGGCGCGGACCGTGCTGCCGGCCGCGCCCGTACGCGCTGCGACCGCTGCAGCGCCGGTTACTGCGATGGCCGGCGTA
>NZ_JBHHMJ010000213.1:0-323 GCF_042136455.1 Stenotrophomonas sp. 3diitr2024 | reverse complement strand
GCCGAGCCGCCGCGTCCGGCGATGCCCAGCGATGCATCGCGCATCCGCATGCAGCCCGGCATGCGCCACCTGGTGGTGGCGATCGATCCCGGTCATGGTGGCCAGGACCCGGGCGCGAACGCTACTACTACGCGCATCTGGAGGGCTGGGCCGAGGGTCTGTCGCGTGGCCAGGTGGTCCAGGCCGGCGACCTGCTTGGCCACGTCGGCGACAGCGTGTTGACGGTAACGCCGCGCGAGGCCACTTCGGCGGCCAGTGCACGGCTGAAACCGTGCATCGCGGCCTTGGCGGTGGCGTAGTTCACCTGGCCGATCTGGCCCTTG
>NZ_JBHHMJ010000205.1:0-681 GCF_042136455.1 Stenotrophomonas sp. 3diitr2024 | reverse complement strand
ATAGCCGGCGCTCTGCGATGCGCCGCGCCACCCGCACCAGGTATTCGCTCTGGCCGCCCCCGTCGATGGCCACCAGAACGCCGCGACGCAGGGGCAGATTGCTTTCGCCACGCGCGGCGCGGGTTTCGCGCAGGCTGCTGTCGACGCGGTCGGCGGCTTCCTGCATCGCCAGTTCGCGCAGCGCGGTCAGGTTGGCCGGCGAGAAGAACGCCTGCAGTGCCTGCGCGGCCTGTTCGGGCACATAGACCTTGCCCTGCTGCAGGCGAGCGATCAGTTCGCGCGGCGGCAGATCGACCAGCACGATGTCGTGCAGGCGGTCGAGCACGCCGTCGGGCACGGTCTCGCTGACGCGCACGCCGGTGATCCGCATCACCACGTCGTTGAGGCTTTCCAGATGCTGGATGTTGACCGTGGTCCAGACATCGATGCCGGCGTCCAGCAGCTCCATCACATCCTGCCAGCGCCGCTCGTGACGGCTGCCCGGTGCATTGCGATGGGCCAGTTCGTCCACCAGCACCAGCGCTGGATGCCGTGCCAGCACGGCGTCCAGGTCCATCTCCTGCAGGGCATGGCCGTGATAGGCCACGTCCTTCAGCGGCAGCTGCGGCAGGCCCTCCAACAGGGCTTGGGTATCGGTGCGTCCATGGGTTTCCACCAGGCCCACCACCAGGTCGACGCCGC
>NZ_JBHHMJ010000201.1:0-3987 GCF_042136455.1 Stenotrophomonas sp. 3diitr2024 | reverse complement strand
CGCCGTTGTTGCCCGGATGGCCCTTTTCCACGGGAAAAGGGATCTGACCCCGGGTCTGTGGCGTGGCAATCAGGCGTTGCGCACGGCCAGCAGTTCGCCGTTGCCCACCGGCACGAGGCTGGTGCTGAAGTCCGGATCAGCGTCCAGCAGCAGGCACAAGGGTTTCATCTCTTCCGCGTGCGAGGTGGCGTTGTCCACTACCAGCAGGCCCCCTGGCCGCAGCACGCGGCGCAGTTGCGGCCACCAGCCGGCGTACTGCCCGCGGTCCGAATCCAGGAACAACAGGTCGATGCAGCCTTCGCCGGCCTCTGCCAACCACTGCCCGGCATCGCCATGCACCAGCGTGATGTGCGCGGCCAACCCGCTGCGCGCGAACGTGGATCGCGCCATCGCCACCTTGTCCTCGGCGAATTCCAGCGTGGTCACGTGGCCGTCGATGGCGGCGGCGGCTTCGGCCAGCCACAGCGTGGAGTAGCCATTGGAGGTGCCGATTTCCAGCACCCGGCGCGCGGTGCCGAAACGCACCAGTACCGACAGGAATTCACCGGTGTCCGGCGTGATGTTGAGCATGCGCCGAGCGCGCTCGGTTTCATGCGCGTCGTTTTCAGCACCGAAGTGCATCAGTTCGTTCTTCAATTCCGAAAGCCGCATCGTCATCGCTTCTTTCAATTGCCGCAGCAAGGGTGAGCATTGTGGCCCGTCCGGCCACATTTCGTATTCCTCCTAGCCCCGCGCCGCCTTCACGTTGCGATAGTTCCCGCCTTCTTCACGCGGGACGGTGCACCCGCCCGCTGCCCTCTTGGTTTCCGCAAGGACACGGCCATGGTTCTCGACATTCTGGCAATCGGCGCCCACCCCGACGACATCGAACTCGGTTGCGGCGGCAGCCTGGCCAAACTGGCCCGTGCCGGTGCACGCATCCATGCGCTGGTGCTCAGCCGTGGGGGCCGTGGCTGCCATGCCGGCATCGACCGCGGCGACGAATCGCACCGCGCGTTGCGGCGCTTGGGTGTGGCCGAGGTGATCCAGCGGGACTTCCCGGATACCCGCTTTCCTGCCTGCCGCAACGACATCGTCGCGGCGCTCGAGCAGGCCTGCGCGCAGATCGCACCGCATCGCGTCTACACGATGTGCGGCGAAGACCATCACCAGGACCATCGCACCGTCCACGAAGCGTCGATCATCGCCTGCCGCAGCATCCCGCAGATCCTCTGCTACGAGAGCCCCAGCACGTTGCCACAGTTCGCACCGCAGGTATTCGAGGACATCAGCGCACAGCTGGACCTGAAGATCCATGCCTTGCGCGAGCATGCCAGCCAGGGCGATCGCCACTACATGCAGGAGGATCACCTGCGCTGCCATGCGCAGTTCCGCGGCCAGCAGATCGGCATCGGCCCCAGTGAAGGCTTCGTGCCCTACCGGCTGGTGCTGTGATGAAAACGCTGCTGTTCCTGGCCATGTGTGCCTTCATCCTGGTGCGTGTGTGTGTGCAGGCCTTGCGCCGCCCCAGCACGCGCCTGTACAGCATCGATGCGATCGTGCCGGCCTACAACGAAGCCCCCTGCCTGGAGCGCTCGTTGACCAGCCTGCTGCAGAACCCCTACGTGGCGCGGGTGATCTGCGTGAACGATGGTTCCACCGACAACACCGCGCAGGTGCTCGATGCGCTGCAGGCGCACTGGCCCGGGCGCCTGGTGGCGGTGCATCAGTCCAACACCGGCAAGGGCGGCGCGCTGATGCATGGCCTGCAGCACGCCACCGCCGAGCAGGTGTTCCTGACCGACGCCGACACCCATATCGATCCACGCGGCCACGGCCTGGGCCACCTGCTGGACGAGATCGAGCGCGGTGCCGATGCGGTCGGTGGCGTGCCGTCGTCCAGCCTGCAGGGTGCCGGCTTCCTGCCGCATGTGCGCGCCAGCCTGAAGCTGCCGATGATCGTCATCAAGCGCAGCTTCCAGCAGTGGCTGGGCGGCGCCCCCTTCATTGTCTCCGGTTCGTGTGGCCTGTTCCGTACCTCGGTGCTGCGCAAGGTCGGCTTCTCCGACCGCACCCGCGTGGAAGACCTGGACATGTCCTGGTCGCTGGTCGCGCAGGGGTACCGCGTCCGCCAGAGCGTGCGCTGCGTGGTTTACCCGCAGGAATGCAACACGCTGGTGGAGGAATGGCGGCGCTGGCGGCGCTGGATCGTCGGCTATGCGGTGTGCATGCGCCTGCATCGCGGCCTGCTGCTGACCCGATTCGGCCTGTTCAGCATCCTGCCGATGATGCTGCTCGCGCTGGCCGGCATCGTGCTGACCCTGCAGGTCTGGTTCGGTGCGGCCCTGCTGCATGGGCCTGGTGGCCTCTCCCTGTCGGTGATGCCGCTGTTCTGGATTGGCATCGTCATGTTGCTGGCGGTGATCAGTGCGATCCACCACCGCCGGGCGTGGCTGGTACCCGCCGCCGCGTTCTCGATGTTGTACGTGCTGCTCGCCTACGCGATCTGGTTGATGCACGGCGTGGCCGGGCTGTTCACCGGACGCGAACCGCTGCGCGACAAACCGACCAGGTATCCGCATGTGGTGGAATGACCTGGCCGCGATGGCCGCCGCGCTTTCGACGCTGCCACCGCACGTCGATTCCACTGCACAGGTTTCGCCGCGCGCGATGGTGCAGGGCAAGGTGAGGATCGGCGCCGGCAGCCGCATCTGCGACGGCGCCCAGCTGCAGGGGCCGGTATCGATCGGCCGCGACTGCCTGATCGGCAACAATGCGCTGCTGCGCGGCCCACTGCGTATCGGTGACGGCGTTCGCATCGGCTTTGCAGGTGAACTGAAGAACGCACTGATCGGCGACGGCGCCTGCATCGGCCCGCAATGTTTCATCGCCGACAGCCGCGTCGATGCCCGTGCCTACCTGGGCGCGCTGGTACGCACCAGCAACCATCGCCTGGATGGTGCGACGGTCGCCGTCCACATCGACAATACCGTCATCGACAGCCAGCGCGACAAGCTCGGCGCCTGGATCGGTGAGGGCGCCGCGCTGGGTGTCGGCGTGATCATCCTGCCCGGTCGCATCGTCGCGCCGGGCAGCCAGTTCGGACCGCGCATCACCGTGGAACGAAACCTGCCGCCCGGTCGCTACCGGCTGCTGCAGTCGCTGCATTCCCAACCCCTGGAGTAACCCCATGCGATTGATCATCCGTGGCGCACTGCCGTGTGCCCTGCTGCTGGCTGTGTCCAGCGCCCACGCCGGCATCGACCGGGTCTCGGTGCAACTGGACCATGCCGACTACACCGACGGCTTCGGCAAGCGTGACGTACAGACCGTGGACGTGGCCGGCCGCAGCGGTGACAGCCGTTGGCATCTTGGCCTGGCCCATGGCGAACGCGACTACGGCAGCAAGCGCTTCGGCGGCAATCGCGTGCAGGGTTCGCTGCACCAGCGCTGGAGTCCTCGCGTCTCGACCCGCACTGCCTTCACTGCCTCCAACGATGACCCGGTATTCGTCAACCGCCAGGTCAACCAGGACCTGCAGTGGCACGTGGCACCGCAGACCGTGCTGAGCGTAGGCGGCAAGTACGCCCAGTACCATGCCGGTGCATACGTGAGCGGCTGGTCGGTGGGCGCAGCGCATTACTTCCCGCGCGTGACCGCCTCACTGCGCCACGAGCGGCATCGCCAGTCCAATGGGCCCGACGGCCATGGCACCACGTTGTCACTGCGCCTGAAGGATGCGCAGGGCCGTGGGTCGACCCAGCTGTGGCTGGGCAGCGGTACTTCCGGCTACACCGCCGATGCCGATCCGCTGCTGCTGCGCGAACACGATGCACGACGTGCCTTCCTGCGCCGCAGCCAGCCGCTGGGCGAGCATCTGGTGCTGGACATGGGCATCGGCAAGACCTGGCACAGGACGCGCCTGGACCGCTTCCAGAGCGTGCAGTCGCACCTGGGCCTGGGCTATCACTGGTAGAGCCGTGGCCGGTCGGCGGCGCGCGACGCCGC
>NZ_JBHHMJ010000191.1:0-4097 GCF_042136455.1 Stenotrophomonas sp. 3diitr2024 | reverse complement strand
AAAGGGGACGGAGGGGATTAAGTCGTTTGTGCATAAACGACTTAATCCCCTCCGTCCCCTTTTTTCTTCAGCCTTCCAGCGCGTCGAGGTAGCTGCGGCGCCAGTGGTTGATGTCGTAGGTGCGCAGATGTTCCATCATCGCGTGCCAGCGTTCCTTGCGCCTGCTCAGTGACATCGTCGCTGCGGTGGCGATCGCGTCGGCCACGCCGTCGAGGTCGTGCGGGTTCACCAGCAGTGCCTGCTTCAGTTCGTCGGCGGCGCCGGCCAGCAGTGACAGCACCAGCACGCCGGGATCCTCCGGGTCCTGCGAGGCCACGTATTCCTTGGCCACCAGGTTCATGCCATCGCGCAGCGGCGTGACCAGGCCGACCGCCGCCGCTCGGTAGAAGCCGGTGAGCGTGGCATGGGTGAAGTTCTGGTTGACGTAGCGCAGTGGCGTCCAGTCCGGCTCGGCGTGGCCACCGTTGATGTGGCCGGCGATCTGTTCCAGTTGGCTGCGCAGCTGCCGGTACTCGGTGACATCGCCGCGCGAGACCGGCGCAATCTGCAGGTAGGTGAGCGAGCCGCGCTGGTCGGGGTGACGCTGCAGGTAGCGTTCGAAGCCGAGGAAGCGTTCGGGCAGGCCCTTGGAGTAATCCAGGCGATCCACGCCGATCGCCAGCTGGCGGTCCCGCAGGCTGCTGCGCAGGTTCTTCACTGCGGCCTTGGTCGCGGCGGTGCCGGCCTGGCGTGCGATCAGGTCGGTGTCGATGCCGATCGGGAAAGCCGCCGCGCGGAATCGGCGCCCACCGGGTGCTTCCAGCTCACCGTTGTCGAGCACGCGGCCACCACCGAACAGGCGCAGGTAAGTCTGGAAGCGATCGGCATCGCGCTGGGTCTGGAAGCCGACCAGGTCGTAGGCGTACAGCGCGGAGAACAACCGCAGGTGGTCGGGCATGGCCTGCAGCAGGTCGGCCGACGGCATCGGAATGTGCAGGAAGAAGCCGATGCGGCAGCCGATGCCGCGCTCGCGCAGCAGTGCGCCGAGCGGGATCAGGTGGTAGTCGTGGATCCAGACGATGTCGTCCTCGCGCAGCAATGGTGCGAGCTTGTCGGCGAACAGCGCATTGACCTTGTGGTAGGTCTCGCGGGTGCCGCGGTCGTAGTCGACCAGGTCCAGCCGGAAGTGCAGCAATGGCCACAACGTGCGGTTGGCGAAACCATTGTAGTAGCCATCGACCTCGCGCTTGCTCAGGTCCATGGTGACGTAGTCGATGTCACCGTCCTTCTGCCGGTGCAGCGTGCCGCTGCCTTCCTTTACGGTCTTGCCGCTCCAGCCGAACCACAGGCCGCCGCGCTCCTTCAGGGCGGCCAGCAGGCCGACCGCCAGGCCGCCTGCGCGGTTCTCGCCGGGCACGGCCACACGATTTGATACCACGACCAGACGACTCACGATGCCTCCTGCCAGGACCGCGACAGGCGCATCGCGGCGGTGATCAGGCCGACATGCGAATAGGTCTGCGGGAAGTTACCCCAGGCCTCGCCGGTGTCGAAGGCCAGATCCTCCGACAGCAGGCCCAGGTGATTGCGCTGCTTCAACAGCAGCTCGAACATCTCGCGCGCCTCGTCCAGGCGCCCGATGGCGGCCAGTGCGTCGATGTACCAGAACGTGCAGATGGTGAAGCTGGTTTCCGGCTCACCGAAGTCATCCGGAGCGACATAGCGGTACAGCGAATTGCCGTGCTTGAGGTCACGGCCGATGGCTTCGACGGTGGCGATGAAACGGGCGTCCATCGCGTCGATGAAGCCGATGTCGGCCAGCAGCAGCAGCGAGGCGTCCAGGCGATGGCCACCGAAGGTATCGGTGAAGTGGCCCAGCTCTTCGCTCCACGATTCGGCCATGATGCGCGCGTGGATGGTGTCGGCACGTGTGCGCCAGTAGTGGGCGCGGTCATCGCGCTTCAGCCGCACGGCGATCTTGCACAGGCGGTCGCAGGCGGCCCAGCACATCGCGCTGGTGTAGGTGTGTACCTCGGTGCGGCCGCGGAACTCCCACAGGCCGGCATCGGGTACGTCGTGCAGGGCGAAGGCCTGCTCGCCGAGGGGTTCGAGGCGGGCGAAGGTGTGCGCATCACCCGGGTCCTGCAGGCGCCGGTCGAAGAACAGCTGCGTGGACGCCAGCACGACGCTGCCGTAGACATCGTGCTGGCGCTGCACCCAGGCCAGATTGCCGCGCCGTACCGGGCCCATGCCGCGGTAGCCGGACAGGCTGGGGACCTCATCTTCGTCCAGCTTCGCTTCGAAGCCGATGCCGTACAGCGGCTGCAGCGTGCCGTCGGTGGTGGCCAGGTTGAAGATGTAGCCGAGGAACTGTTCCATCGTGCGCGTGGCGCCGAGGCGGTTCAGCGCCCGCACCACGAACGCCGCATCACGCAGCCAGCAGTAGCGGTAGTCCCAGTTGCGCACGCTGCCGGGGGCTTCAGGAATGGAGGTGGTCATGGCCGCGATGATCGCGCCGCTGTCCTCGTACTGGCACAGCTTCAGCGTGATCGCACTGCGGATCACCGCGTCCTGCCATTCCAGCGGAATGGACAGGTAACGCACCCATTCGCGCCAGTAATCGCGGGTACGCTGGAAGGCCTCCTGCACATAGCCGCTGATCGAACGGTTGAGCGATTCATCCACGCCCAGGATCAGGTGGATGGGATGGTTGAGCACGAACGGCAGGCCGTCGCGCACGAAGCGCACCGGCACGTCGGTGGTGAGCCGCAGCACGTGTTCGGGCAGCACCCAGCGCACATGGTTGCTGCCCCAGGTGGATTCCGGAACGCGCGCGCCCCAGTCCGCCAGCGGACGTGCGCGTACGGTGATGCGCGGGCTGCCAGCCAGCGGACGCACCTGGCGGATCAGGCTGACCGGGCGGTAGAAACGGTCGTTCTGGCGCCAGCGTGGGGCGAAGTCGAGGATCTCCAGTTCGCCGCCGTGCGCGTCGCGCAGCACGGTGCGCAGGATCGCCGTGTTGGTCAGGTATTCCTGCTCGCTGCTGACGAAGTCTTCCAGCTCGATGGCGAAGTCGCCACCGGTCTGCTCGTTGGGGCCGAGCAGCGCGCAGAAGGTAGGGTCGCCGTCGAAGGTGGGCAGGCAGCTCCAGACAACGCGGGCACGTTTGTCGACCAGGGCGCCGAAGCTGCCGTTGCCGACCACGCCCAGATCAAGATCGGGTTGGGTCATCACGCGGTACATCTCGGTTGCGGCCGTGGGGGTTGGCCGGGTCAATAGGCATTCTCACGCAGCCAGGCGTGCACGCTGCGTATGTCGGGCAGCGCGAACACCGCCGCGCTGGGTTCACGTTCGCCCACCAGCACGCTCCAGCCATGCTGGCCGTTGGCGGCATCGAAGCCGAACTCATCGGTCAGGTCATCGCCGAGGAACACCGGCAGGCGACCGCGGAAGGGCAGGTACTGCATCATCCGAAGCACCGCACGGCCCTTGTCGGTGCCGACGGGCACGAATTCGACTACATGGTCGCCGGGTTGCAGGCGGTAGCTGGCACGGCCCCGCACGTGGCGGTCGGCGAAGGCACGGACGTCCCTGGCTGCATGCGGCGCGCCGCGCCAGTGCAGGGCCAGGCCGACACCCTTGTCTTCCACCAGCACGCCGGGATGGCCGTGGGCGAAGCGCATCGCCTGCTGGTGCAGTGCGTGCAGCCATTCGGCGGTGTCGTCATCGTGTTCGTCGCGCAGTACGCGACCATCCTGCCCACGCAGTTCATGGCCATGCAGGCCCGCAGCAGGCAGTTGCAGCGGAGCGAACAGTTGATCCAGCTGTTCGAGCGGGCGACCACTGATCAGTGCCACGGCACCTTCCAGGCGGTCGCTGATGCGGCCGATGGCTTCGCGCACATCCGGCAGCAGCTGCACGGCATCCGGGCGTGCAGCGAATTCGATCAGGGTGCCGTCGACATCAAGGAACAACGCGCAGGCGTCATCCAGCAATGGCGGCGGCGGACGCAGGGGGAGCGGTTCAGCCATGACGCTCAGCTTGCCAGCGTGGGCGTGTACGTGGGGTCGAGGGCAGGCTACGGATCGGGGTAGTGCCGACCAACGGTCGGCACCCAC
>NZ_JBHHMJ010000163.1:0-350 GCF_042136455.1 Stenotrophomonas sp. 3diitr2024 | reverse complement strand
TTCGTCGACGGGATTGCAGGACAGCTGTTCCGCGACCAGGCGCTGACCGTGGCGATCGCCATCGCGATCTCGCTGCTGGTGTCGATGACCCTGATCCCGATGCTGAGCTCGCTGAAGGCACTGTTGACGAAACGGGCATGGCCGCGCTCGTCCAGCACCCACACCGGCATCGGCAGGCCATCGGCCAGCGCGCTGAAGCGGGTTTCGCTTTCGCCCAGCTCCACTTCCATCTGCTTGCGTGCTGCCACCTCCACGCGCTCGCGCGCGCTGGACCGGGCCTGGGCGATGCCGTGGGGTGATTCGTTGGTGAGGATGACGAAGTTGCGCGGGAAACCCGGCGTGTACTTGAC
>NZ_JBHHMJ010000159.1:0-1864 GCF_042136455.1 Stenotrophomonas sp. 3diitr2024 | reverse complement strand
ATGTAGTAGAAGTTGCGCGACACGTTATGGTCGTTCTGCTCGTACCACAGGCCGGCCTCCAGTTCGTGGATGCCCACCGTCCACGACAGCGCGGCGGTCGGCGACGAAATAGCCGGTGCGCTCGAACTGGAACGACTGCTCCGGTGCGGCGCTGGCTGCGGCCGGCTCGACATAGCCGGTGACGGTACGGCGCGATTCCGGGTTCAGGTAGTCGCGGTAGGTCTTGCCTTCCGATTCGTCGTCAGGATTCGGCACCGAGAACAGGCGGTCGTACAGGCGGATCTCGGCCGGCACGCCGTGCACGGCGCTCACCCAGTGGATGGTGCCCTTGACCTTGCGGTTGGCGCCTTCCATGCCCGGACGCGATTCCGGATCCAGCCAGCCGCGCAGCTCGGTGATGGTGCCGTCGGCATCCTTGATCACTTCGTCGCAGCGGATGATGCCGGCGCCACGCAGGCGCACTTCGCCGCCCGGCACCAGGCGCTTCCAGCCCTTCGGCGGCACTTCGGCGAAGTCCTCGCGATCGATCCACACTTCGCGGGCGAACGGAACTTCGCGGCTGCCGAAGCTCTCGTCCTTCGGGTGGTTGCTGAAGGTCAGCAGTTCTTCGTGGCCTTCCGGAAGGTTGGTCAGCACCAGCTTGACCGGGTCGACCACGGCCATGCGGCGCGGCGCGGCGCTGTCGAGGTCCTCGCGCAGTGCGCCTTCGAGCACGCTGAAGTCGATCAGCGAATTCTGCTTGCTGATGCCCACGCGCTCGGCGAACAGGCGCATCGCGGCCGGGGTGTAGCCACGGCGTCGCAGGCCCTGCAGGGTCGGCATGCGCGGGTCTTCCCAGCCGTCCACCAGCTGTTCAGTGACCAGCGCCATCAGCTTGCGCTTGCTCATCACCGTGTAGTTGATGTTCAGGCGCGAGAACTCGATCTGGCGCGGCTTGGCCGCTTCGCGTGGCAGCCCGGCATCGACCAGGGGCTGGGTCAGCGCGTCGTCATGGGCGAAATCGACGTTGTCCACGCACCAGTCGTACAGCGGGCGGTGGTCTTCGAATTCCAGCGTGCACAGCGAGTGCGTGATGCCCTCGATCGAATCACCCAGCGCATGGGCGAAGTCGTACATCGGGTAGATCGGCCACGCGTTGCCGGTGTTCTGGTGCTCGACGTGCTTGATGCGGTACAGCGCCGGATCGCGCAGGTTGATGTTGCCGCTGGCCATGTCGATCTTCGCGCGCAGGGTGCGCGCGCCATCGGGGAACTCACCGGCGCGCATGCGGCGGAACAGGTCGAGGTTTTCCTCGACGCTGCGGTCGCGCCACGGCGACGGGCGACCCGGCTCGGTCAGGGTGCCGCGGTAGGCGCGCACTTCCTCGGCCGACAGGTCGCAGACATAGGCCTTGCCCTGTTCGATCAGCTTCTCGGCGGCCAGGTAGTAGGCCTGGAAGTAGTCCGAGGCGTGGCGCAGCTCGTTCCAGCTGAAGCCCAGCCAGCGCACGTCGTCCTGGATCGCGGCCACGTATTCCGGATCTTCCTTGGCCGGGTTGGTGTCATCGAAGCGCAGGTTGCAGACGCCGCTGAATTCACCGGCGATGCCGAAGTTCAGGCAGATCGACTTGGCGTGACCGATGTGCAGGTAGCCGTTCGGCTCCGGCGGGAAGCGGGTCTTGATCGCCTGGTGCTTTCCGCTGGCCAGGTCCTCGCGCACGATCTGGCGGATGAAATCGCGCTTCTCGTGGCTGTCGGCGGGGGTCTCGGGGCTGGCGGGGGTGTGCTCGGACATGAGTCTGGGGCGAAAAAGGGCAGAAAGACCAACAGTCTAGCGCGTACGGGGCAGGGCTGCCGGGGTTGCCGCGTGGTGCTGGGCAAGGCGC
>NZ_JBHHMJ010000151.1:0-16848 GCF_042136455.1 Stenotrophomonas sp. 3diitr2024 | reverse complement strand
GGCCGTTGGGGCCGGCATCGGCCACCTGCTGGTCGGCACCACCGGCGGTCAGCATCTGCCGCGCGCTGCGACGCGCGTTCTCGCGCAGGAACGACGACGACGACGGGCCGCCACGGGTCAGGCCCAGGCCGCTGTAGCAGGCATCCATCACGAACATCACATGCTTGGCCTGCATGCTTTCGGCGATGTTCTGGATGTCGGTCATCGCAATCGCGTCGGTGGCGAATTCCTTCGGATCCGAATCGACCGGGATGATGTAGCCGAGGTCGCGCCCGGAGGCGAGCTGGCGGGTCGCGCCATGGCCAGCGAAGAATACGAACACGCGGTCGTTCTTCCCGGTGCGATCGTCAGCCAGGCGGTCGTGGAAGGCCGCGAGGATGTTGTTGCGCGTGGCCTGCTCGTTCTTCAGCACGATCACCTGCGAGGACGGGAAGCCGAACTGCCCGGTCAGGGTATCGGCCACCGCCTGCGCATCATGGCTGGCGTATTCCAGCTTCGGCCACTTGGCGTAGTTGTCGATGCCGACCACGATCGCCCACGACTTCTCGTAGCCGGTGGTGACGGTGGCGGCAGCGGCATCACCCTTGCGCGCACGGGCCACGGTGAAGTCGCGGCCGTTCCAGCCGGCAAACTGGTAACCCTCGGCGATCAGCCGGTCGAGGATCTGCGGCAGCGCCTTCACTGCGCGATCGTGGATGTCATGGAACAGGATGATGCCGCGCTGCTCCTTGTTCACCTGGTCGAGTACGCGCTGCACGATCGATTCCGGCACCGGGTCGGCCCAGTCCATCGAGTCGATGTTCCACATGATCGACTTCAGCCCGGCTTCGTTGAGCAGCTGCAGGCCTTCGGCATTGCGCGCGCCGTACGGGAAGCGGAACAGCGGCGCGCGCTTGCTGTCGACATCCTTCAGCAGCGTGTCGGTGTCCAGCACCTGCTGGCGCAGGGCGTCGCCGGTGGTGCGCGACAGCTGGGCGTGGGTCAGGCTGTGGTTGCCGACCGCATAGCCCTGTTCCATCAGGTTGCGGCTGATCTTCGCCATCGGGCCGAGGCTGACCTTGCCATCGGCCTCGACCTTGCCCAGGTTGCGGCCCACTTCGAAGAACACGCCCGGCACGTCGTAACGCTTGAGGATGGCCACCACTTCATCGGTGTAGGCCTTGTGCGGACCGTCGTCGAAGGTCAGCACCACGGTCTTGGCCGGCAGGTCTCGGCCGAAGATCTCGCGGTCACTGTCCTTCATCGACATCGGATACGGCTCGATCACCCCGTAGTCGCGCAGGATCGCTTCACGGCTGTAGTCCTTGTGCAGGTGGGCGATGTAGTCGTCCCACTTCTCGCGCTTCAGTTCGATGGCGCGGGTGCGCTCGAAGCGGCTGAAGATGCGGGTCAGTTCCTGGTTGTAGTTGCGCTCGATCTCATCGAGCGCTTCCAGATCCTCACCGATGCGCTGGTGCAGCTTCACCGCCGGCAGCGAGGAATCGGTGCCGACCCGCTCATGCAGGTCACGCAGCACTTCACGGAAGGCCAGGCGATCGGCGTCGAACAGTTCCGGCGCAGACTCGATGTAGTCCAGCACCGTGCCGAGAGTGGCAAAGCGCTGCGGGCTGGAACCGCGCAGCAGGGTGTCGAACTGCGCGGCGATGGTCGTGCGCTGTTCCAGGCCATCGTGGAACAGCTGCTGTCCCACACGCGTGGAGGTGCCGCGGTCGGCGGTCGACTGCTGCTCCTCGTCGGCCAGCAGCACGATGATCCGGCGGTAGGCATCGAGCTGCTTCTGCAGCGCCGCCAGCAACGGCGCAGCGGCAGGATCGGCGGCGGCCGCAGCCTGCGCGCTCGCCTGGGTGACGGTGGTCGCCGGCGCCTTCGCGTCCTTGTCGCCGCAGCCGGCAACAACCAGCGTCAACAACAGCGAAGGCAGGAACAGTCGGAACGACGACGCACGCATGGCGGACTCGAAGATGGGAGGAACGGTGTGCAGGCGATTCTAACGCCGCATGCGAAAAGCCCGCCTTGCGGCGGGCTTCTGCTGGGGTCAGCCGGCCAGCGGCCGGCTCTACCGATTACTTCTTTTTGACCGGGGCCGGAGCGGTGGTGGCCGGGACCGGCTCGCCGCCATGGCGCTTGGTCATCCACCACTGCTGCAGCAGGCCCAGGCCGCCGTTGACCACCCAGTACAGGACCAGGCCGGACGGCATGAAGGCCATCATGACGCCGAACACCAGCGGCATGAACTGCATCATCTTCTGCTGCATCGGGTCCATGCCCGGTGCCGGGGTCAGCTTCTGGGTGAACCACATCACCGCCACGTTGATCACCGGCAGGATGAAGTACGGGTCGCGTGCAGTGAGGTCCTGGATCCAGCCGAACCAGGGCGCCTGGCGCAGTTCGACCGATTCCACCAGCACCCAGTACAGGGCGAAGAAGATCGGCATCTGGATGAGGATCGGCAGGCAGCCGCCCATCGGATTGATCTTTTCCTTCTTGTACAGCTCCATCATCGCGGTCTGGAACTTCTGGCGGTCATCGCCATAGCGTTCCTTCAGCTGCGCGATGCGCGGCTGGAAGCGACGCATCTTGGCACCGCTCTTGTACTGGGTCGCCGACAGCGGGTACAGCACCAGCTTCAGCAGCACCACCAGGCCGACGATCGCCCAGCCCCAGTTGCCGACCAGCTTGTGCACCTGGTTCAGCACCCAGAACAGGCCCTGGCCGATCACCGCCATCATCGAGAAGCGGCTGTAGTCGACCACGCGGTCCAGGCCCGGCACGTCTTCCTTGGCAATCAGGTTGACCAGCTTCGGGCCGACCCACAGGCGGGCTTCGGTGCTGGTGGACTGGCCCGGGGCCACGGTGAAGGCCGGGCCACGCGCTTCGATCAGGTCACGACCGGCCACCTGCGACAGTACGTAGTGTGCGGTCTGGTCCTTCTGCGGGATCCAGGCGGTGAAGAAGTGGTGCTGCAGCATCGCCAGCCAGCCGCCGGTGATGTTCTGGTTGAGCGTGCCGTCTTCCAGGTAGTCCTTGAACGCACGACGCTGGTACTTCTTGTCGTTGTCGTACCAGGTGGCACCGTTGAAGCTGAAGGAGTCCGGGTTGGTCATGCTCCGCGACAGGATGGTCGGGGTGCGGTCCAGGGTGCGGTAGACGTAGCCGTTCCACGGCGCGGCGCCGGCATTGCTGACTTCGTCCTTGAAGCGCACGGCGTACTCGTTGCGCGAGACAGTCAGGGTGCGCTTGATGGTCACGCCGTTGTCGGCAGTCCACACGAACGGGATCTGCAGCTCGTTCTGGCCCTTGGCCAGCACGAAGTCCTTGGTGTCACCGACCAGCTTGAAGCCGTCGGCGCCGGGAACCGGGGTGTTCTTGTCTTCGCTGGCCCAGCCACTGATCGCGCTGTACGGATGCGCGGGGTCTTCGGTCAGCAGGCGAACCGGCGGGCTGCCTTCGTCCTTGGTCTGCGGGAACTGCAGCAGCTCGGCGTCGAGCACGCGGCCACCATCAAGCACCAGGCGCAGCACGTCGGTGGTGACGGTCACGCGCTGGCTGGCCGGGGTGGCACTGGCCTGCGCCTGCACAGCGGCCTGGCCCGGGGCGCCCGGGACCTGTGCACTGGGAATGCTGCCCGAGGCAGCGCCCGGAACACTCTGTACGGCAGCCGGGGCCGACGTGGTCGTCGGTGGCGGGGTCGGAGCAGCCTTTTCACGGCTCCACTCCATCCACAGCAGCACGGCCACCATCAGCCAGGCAAAAATGAGGAATACGCGGGTCTGGTTCATCAGCGGACAGGCTCGGCGGGGCCGGGACGCGATGCCGGCTCGGTCAAAGAAGGAGTTGCGATGCCATCAGGCGGCGGCATTGTGCCGTCCACGCCCGGCGCGGGCAATGCACGCAGGCGACGCAGCAGGCGCAGGAAGGCCTGGCGGATCTCGTCGTTGCTGGCGGAACGCGCAGCACTACGGGCCACGACGACGAAGTCGCCTGGCTGGATATCGGTACGTGTCTGACGCAGGATGTCGCGCAGGACGCGCTTGATCCGGTTACGCCCAACGGCGTTCGGATCGACCTTGCGGGAAACCGCCAGACCCAGCCTGGCCGGCCGGTCAGCCGGCAGCCAGTGCAGGGTCATCAGCGGATCGGACACACGGCGGGCGCCGTTGAAGACCGTTGAGTATTCGGCACGCGTGCGAACCCGCGCAGAGCGAGGGAATCGCTTGCGCGGGTCTGCAGTATTCACTGTCGAAGGGATTGCGTCTGCCGCAGGGTGCGGCATGGCAATCAGGCGCTCAGGACTTTGCGGCCCTTGGCGCGGCGACGCGACAGGATCTTGCGGCCGTCAGCGGTCTTCATACGGGCACGGAAGCCGTGGTCGCGCTTACGCTTGAGGTTGCTGGGCTGGTAGGTGCGCTTCGTGGCCATTGGGGGCCTCTCGTATGAATGGGACGGAAAGAACCGGAAATTCTAGAGAGGTCTCCCCCCTCACGTCAACCCCTGGGGACTACGCGAATTCACCGGGCTGTGCAATAGCTGTGGATGTTTTTGTGAATAAGTGGGGGACAAGCATTCCGAAGGCGGGCGCTCGGTGGTAGTCTGAGCCATCCATTTCCCCCCTTTCCGGCCTGTGTTTGGGCGCCTTGTCGCGTCCATGCCCCGGCCACCGGACGATTATTGCTGATGGATGCCTGGTCCCGTAGTCTCGAGCGCCTCGAAGCGGAGTTCCCGCCGGAAGACGTTCATACCTGGTTGAAGCCGCTGCAGGCCGATCTGCGCGTGGACAGCCTGGTGCTGTATGCACCGAATGCCTTCATCGTCGACCAGGTCCGCGAGCTGTACCTGGCCCGGATCCGTGAACTGCTGGCTCACTTCGCCGGTTTCAGCGACGTTTTTCTTGAAATCGGCTCGCGCCCGCGCCCCGTGGAGGCGCAGAACGCGCCGGTTTCCACGTCGTCGGCGCCTGTGTCCAGCGAACCGCAGGTGCCGTTCGCCGGCAACCTGGACAATCACTACACCTTCGCCAACTTCGTCGAAGGCCGCAGCAACCAGCTGGGCCTGGCCGCTGCCTTCCAGGCAGCGCAGAAGCCGGGCGACCGCGCCCACAACCCGCTGCTGCTGTACGGAGGCACCGGCCTGGGCAAGACCCACCTGATGTTCGCCGCCGGCAACGCGATGCGCCAGGCCAATCCAGGCGCGAAGGTGCTGTACCTGCGTTCGGAACAGTTCTTCAGCGCCATGATCCGGGCCCTGCAGGAAAAGACCATGGATCAGTTCAAGCGCCAGTTCCAGCAGGTGGACGCGCTGTTGATCGATGACATCCAGTTCTTCGCCGGCAAGGACCGCACGCAGGAAGAGTTCTTCCACACCTTCAACGCGTTGTTCGATGGCAAGCAGCAGATCATCCTGACCTGCGACCGCTATCCTCGCGAGGTCGAAGGCCTGGAAGCGCGCCTGAAGTCGCGGCTTGCCTGGGGCCTGTCGGTCGCGATCGAACCGCCGGACTTCGAGACCCGCGCCGCGATCGTGCTGGCCAAGGCGCGCGAACGCGGTGCCGAGATTCCCGATGATGTTGCGTTCCTGATCGCCAAGAAGATGCGCTCCAACGTGCGCGACCTCGAGGGCGCGCTCAATACCCTGACCGCCCGCGCCAACTTCACCGGCCGCGCGATCACCACCGAATTCGCCCAGGAAACCCTGCGCGACCTGCTGCGCGCCCAGCAGCAGGCGATCAGCATTCCCAACATCCAGAAAACCGTTGCCGACTACTACGGCCTGCAGATCAAGGATCTGCTGTCGAAGCGTCGGACCCGCTCGCTCGCTCGCCCCCGCCAGGTCGCCATGGCCCTGACCAAGGAACTGACCGAGCACAGCCTGCCCGAGATCGGCGACGCCTTTGCCGGTCGCGATCACACCACGGTGCTGCATGCCTGCCGCCAGATCCGGACCCTGATGGAAACCGACGGCAAGCTCCGCGAAGACTGGGACAAGCTGATCCGGAAGCTGAGCGAATGATGCACGGATGCCGATGAGGCGTCATCGCACAAAACGGTGCAGAATCCGGTAGCAAGCGCGGGACACGTTGTGGATAAAAATGGCGTCTGAAATCCCGTCGAATTTATCCACAGCTTTCCCCACCCCTTGGGGGTCGGTAATACAGAGGGTTTCGATGCCTGAAACTCCTTTATTTACAAAGACTTAGCATTGTTTTCCAGCGATTCTGTCTCTACCAGCACCACCAAGCTTTTGATTTATTCCACATTTTTTAAAGCATAGGGGCACGGAACCACATGCGTTTCACACTGCAGCGCGAAGCCTTTCTCAAGCCGTTGGCACAGGTCGTCAACGTGGTCGAACGCCGCCAGACCCTTCCGGTTCTGGCCAATTTCCTGGTCCAGGTGCAGAACGGCCAGCTGTCGCTGACCGGTACCGACCTGGAAGTGGAGATGGTGTCGCGGATCGCGGTTGAAGACGCCCAGGACGGCGAAACCACCATTCCCGCCCGCAAGCTGTTCGAGATCATCCGCGCCCTGCCCGATGGCAGCCGGATCACCGTCTCGCAGACCGGAGACAAGATCACCGTGCAGGCCGGTCGTAGCCGCTTCACCCTGGCAACCCTGCCCTCCAATGACTTCCCGTCGGTTGACGAAGTGGAAGCCACTGAGCGCGTGGCCATCGGCGAAGCGACCCTGAAGGAGCTCATCGAGCGCACCGCGTTCGCGATGGCGCAGCAGGACGTGCGCTATTACCTCAATGGCCTGCTGTTCGATCTGCGCGGTGACGCCCTGCGTACCGTTGCCACCGACGGCCACCGTCTGGCGCTGTGTGAAACCGACCTGGCCAAGCCGAGCGGTTCCAAGCGCCAGATCATCGTGCCGCGCAAGGGCGTGACCGAGCTGCAGCGCCTGCTGGAAAGTGGTGATCGCGAGATCGAGCTGGAAGTCGGCCGCAGCCACGTCCGCGTCAAGCGCGACGATGTCACCTTCACCTCCAAGCTGATCGACGGCCGCTTCCCGGATTACGAAGCGGTGATTCCGATCGGTGCCGACCGTGAAGTGAAGGTTGATCGTGAAGCGCTGCGCGCCTCGCTGCAGCGCGCTGCGATCCTGTCCAACGAGAAGTACCGCGGCATCCGCGTGGAAGTGTCGCCGGGCAACCTGAAGATCAGCGCGCACAACCCGGAGCAGGAGGAAGCCCAGGAAGAGATCGAAGCCGATACCACGGTCAGCGATCTGGCCATCGGCTTCAACGTGAACTACCTGCTGGATGCCCTCTCCGCCCTGCGCGATGAGGAAGTCATCATCCAGCTGCGCGACTCCAACTCCTCGGCGCTGGTGCGTGAGTCCAGCAGCGAGAAGTCGCGTCACGTGGTGATGCCGCTGCGTCTCTGACAGCAGCGCTGTTCCACGTGGAACCGAACGACGCCCGGGATTTTCCCGGGCGTTTTTTTTACGTTCCACGTGGATCATCGGGCTGAACCCTTTCCAGCACGGATTTCGAACGGACAGCATTTTCCTTGATGGACCCGGTTGCGTGCGCTTTGCTTCCCAGGCCGAACTGGCGACGGGACTTTGAGTCGATGCCAGGGACTGCCTCCGAATCATGTTTGATCGGGGCCGGTACCTGGGGTCTCAACGCAGTTGCTATGGACCTGGCTGGTCGGATGCCGAAGCGCATCCACGCTGCGGCGACCGTGCTCGCTGTTCCTGAAATCCTCTCTGTCCACAGGACCCATTCGGGACAGATCGGGCCAAGCCTAGCTTCTAAATCTGGGTATAAATCTAAAGCATGGTGGTGATGGTAGAGCCAGATTTCGTGGAAAATTGTGTTATCTGCATGATTTAAAAGGAATTTATGAGCGTGAAACCCCCTGTATAGAGGCGCCTCAGGCTGGGGGGGAACCTGTGGATAGTTTCCAGACCCAGGCAAAAGGGCTTTTTTATCCACAAATTGCCCATACCTTGTGTATAAGTCATACAGCCCCGCTGTGGACAGCGTGAAACGAATGGTCCGGATTCTTTGAAATCTGTGGAACCTCGCAGTGCATCGGATCTCAGATTTGGAGGAATCCGGGCGCCCGCCCGCTCACCCGGCCGGGCAAGCGCTCATCAAACACCTGCGGCAGTGGTCCTGAAATCGTTGAAATCTGGCGGGCCACGCCCCGCAACCCTGTGCAGAATTGAAGGAATTTCAGCTGCGTCCGGAGCTGGAAACGGGCATGCCGGTGAACCGGTGCCACGTGGAACCCGCGATCAGTTGGTGCGCGGGAGCTTCTGCTCCGCATCGATGCGGGTGCAGCGCGTCCGGCTTGACCGATGCAGTAAGCTGATGGATTCCCTTCCCCTCTACCGCCTCGAGCGGATGGTCGTTCGCGCCCCATGCTTATCCGCCGCCTCGCCTTGCACCAACTGCGTCGCTTCAGTGCGGTGGATCTCTTGCCCCAGCCGGGGCTGAACCTGCTCACTGGCGACAACGGTGCCGGCAAGACCAGCGTGCTGGAGGCCCTGCATCTGATGGCCTATGGCCGGAGCTTCCGCGGCAGGGTTCGCGATGGACTGGTGCGCCAGGGCCAGGAGGCGCTGGAGATCTTCGTGGAATGGGACGAACAGCGTGCCGACCACGCGCCGCATCGCCGAAAGGCCGGCCTGCGCCACAGTGGGCAGGACTGGAAGGGACGATTGGACGGTGAAGATGTGGCTCAGCTCGGCAACCTCTGCGCAGCGCTGGCGGTAGTGACGTTTGAGCCCGGCAGCCATGCGCTGGTCAGCGGCGGTGGCGAGCCCCGCCGTCGCTTTCTGGATTGGGGTTTGTTCCACGTGGAACCTGATTTCCTGTCCTTGTGGCGCCGCTATTCAAGGGCGCTGAAGCAGCGCAATGCCCTGCTCAAGCAGGGCGGCCCGTCGCGGATGCTGGACACCTGGGATCACGAGTTGGCTGAGGCCGGAGAGCCCCTTACCAGCCGGCGTCAGCACTACCTCGAGCGGCTGCAGCAGCGTGCCGTGGCGCTGGCTGCCAGTTTGGCGCCGCAACTCGGCATCCAGGCCCTGGAACTCAGTCCGGGCTGGCGTCGGCATGAGCTTCCCCTGGCAGATGCTCTGCTTCTGGCCCGGGATCGTGACCGCCAGGCCGGGTACACCTCGGTTGGGCCGCACCGGGCGGACTGGAGCGTGGATTTCCACAGCATTCCTGGTCGCGATGCATTGTCACGCGGTCAGGCCAAGCTGACCGCATTGGCGTGCCTGCTGGCGCAGGCCGAGGACTATGCAGAACAGCGCGGCGAATGGCCGGTGATCGCATTGGACGATCTGGCCTCCGAACTGGATCGGACCCACCAGGCGCGGGTATTGGAGCGCCTGCTCACCGGCCCGGCGCAGATCTTCGTCACCGCTACTGAGCCTCCGGCGGCCCTGCAGGAATTGACCCAGATCGCTCGGTTCCACGTGGAACATGCACAGATCGTGGCTGTGCCATAGTGGGCACATCAGGGCCACTCGACCCCGGCTGGTATAATTCGGGTTGGAATCCTTTCATTCTCGGCACATCGCCCCAAGCGGTGCCCGACCTGCGGAGCCTACGGCAAGCGCAATGAGCGACGAACAGAACACCCCGGCAAACAACGGCAATTACGACGCCAACAGCATTACCGCCCTGGAAGGCCTGGAGGCTGTCCGCAAGCGACCCGGCATGTACATCGGTGACGTGCATGACGGCACCGGTCTGCACCACATGGTGTTCGAGGTTGTCGACAACTCGATTGACGAAGCGCTGGCCGGCCACGCCGACCATGTCGCGGTGACGATCCACGCTGACGGCTCGGTCTCGGTGTCCGACAACGGTCGCGGCATTCCGACCGGCAAGCACGAGCAGATGAGCGCCAAGCTCGGTCGCGAGGTCTCCGCCGCCGAGGTGGTGATGACCGTCCTGCATGCAGGCGGCAAGTTCGACGACAACAGCTACAAGGTTTCCGGCGGCCTGCACGGCGTCGGCGTCAGCGTGGTCAACGCGCTGTCGCAGAAGCTGCTGGTGGACGTGTTCCAGAACGGCTCCCACTACCAGCAGGAATTCAGCAACGGCGCAGCCGTGACCCCGCTCGCCAAGCTGGAAGCCACCACCAAGCGTGGCACCACCGTGCGCTTCTGGCCGTCCACCGTCGCCTTCCACGACAACGTGGAATTCCACTACGACATCCTGGCCCGCCGTCTGCGCGAGTTGTCGTTCCTGAACTCCGGCGTCAAGATCGTCCTTGCCGACGAGCGTGGCGACGGCCGTCGCGATGACTTCCACTACGAAGGCGGCATCCGCAGCTTCGTGGAGCATCTGGCCCAGCTGAAGACCCCGCTGCACCCGAATGTCATCTCCGTCACCGGCGAGCACAACGGCATCGTCGTGGAGGTGGCGCTGCAGTGGACCGACTCCTACCAGGAGACGATGTACTGCTTCACCAACAACATCCCGCAGAAGGACGGCGGTACCCACCTCGCCGGTTTCCGCGGTGCGTTGACCCGCGTGCTCAACAACTACATCGAGCAGAACGGCATCGCCAAGCAGGCCAAGATCAACCTGACCGGCGACGACATGCGCGAAGGCATGATCGCGGTGCTGTCGGTGAAGGTGCCGGATCCCAGCTTCTCCAGCCAGACCAAGGAGAAGCTGGTCAGCTCCGACGTGCGTCCGGCGGTGGAAAACGCCTTCGGTGCGCGCCTGGAAGAGTTCCTGCAGGAAAACCCGAACGAAGCCAAGGCGATTGCCGGCAAGATCGTCGACGCCGCGCGTGCACGTGAAGCCGCCCGCAAGGCCCGCGACCTGACCCGCCGCAAGGGCGCGCTGGACATCGCCGGCCTGCCGGGCAAGCTGGCCGACTGCCAGGAAAAGGATCCGGCGCTGTCCGAACTGTTCATCGTCGAGGGTGACTCGGCAGGTGGCTCGGCCAAGCAGGGCCGCAACCGAAAGAACCAGGCGGTGCTGCCGCTGCGCGGCAAGATCCTCAACGTGGAACGCGCGCGCTTCGACCGCATGCTGTCCTCCGACCAGGTCGGTACGCTGATCACCGCGCTGGGCACCGGCATTGGCCGTGACGAGTACAACCCGGACAAGCTGCGTTACCACAAGATCATCATCATGACCGACGCCGACGTCGACGGCGCCCACATCCGCACCCTGCTGCTGACGTTCTTCTACCGTCAGATGCCGGAGCTGATCGAGCGCGGTTACGTCTACATCGGCTTGCCGCCGCTGTACAAGATCAAGCAGGGCAAGCAGGAGCTGTACCTGAAGGATGATCCGGCGCTGGACAGCTACCTGGCCAGCAGTGCGGTGGAAAACGCCGCGCTGGTGCCGGCCACCGGCGAACCGGGCATCGAAGGCCTGGCACTGGAGAAGCTGCTGCTGGCGTACGCCGCCGCGCTCGATTCCATCGAACGCAACGCGCACCGCTATGACCGCAACCTGCTCGAAGCGCTGGTCGATTTCGTGCCGATGGACATGGACAGCCTGCGCAATGCGGGCGAAGGCGAAGGCCTGGATGCGCTGGCCAAGCGCCTCAACCAAGGCAGCCTGGGCAGCCCGCGTTTCAGCCTGGAACTGCAGGACGCCAACGAGGAACGCCCCGCCGCTGTGCTGGTGACCCGTCGCCACATGGGCGAGGAGCACATCCAGGTGCTGCCGATGTCGGCGTTCGAGAGTGGCGAACTGCGTGCGATCCACCAGGCCTCCAAGCTGCTGCACGGCCTGGTGCGCGAAGGTGCAACGATTTCCCGCGGCGCCAAGTCGATCGAAGTCGACAGCTTCGCGAAGGCGCAGAACTGGCTGCTCGAGGAGGCCAAGCGCGGCCGCCAGATCCAGCGATTCAAGGGTCTGGGTGAAATGAATCCGGAGCAGTTGTGGGATACCACAGTGAACCCGGAGACCCGTCGCCTGCTGCAGGTGCGCATCGAGGATGCGGTCGCTGCCGACCAGATCTTCAGCACCCTGATGGGCGATGTCGTCGAGCCGCGTCGCGACTTCATCGAAGACAATGCGCTGAAAGTCGCCAACCTGGATATCTGACACAATCGGGACCTGGCCGGTGCGCGGGGAGCTGCACCGGCCTTCGTCCCTTGAACACAGGTACCTGATGTCCGCATCCACCCCGGTCTCCGCCGCCCCGCCCCCGGTTCCGCCGGTGTCTACCCCACCGCGCGCCGTGGCACCGTTGGCAGGCTTCTTCATCGACCTGGGCATCGCCGCCGTTACCCTGGTCGGCCTGAGCATGGTCTCCGGCCTGTTCTGGGGCTTCTACCGTGCAATCGTGGTCAGCCGCGCCAACGCGGAGGCCAATGGCGGACTGACACCTGACGCTGTCGGCGCGGCAGTGGGCCAGCCCGGTGCCCTGGCGCAGATCCTGATGGCCCTGATCGCCACCGGTGGCGCCGCGCTGCTGCTGTACTTCTGGCGACGCCCGGCAAGCGCCGGCGAACGCATGGCGTCGCGACAGGCGTTGCTGCGGCCGTCCACCTGGGGCTGGACCCTGCTGGTGGCCACGCTGATCGTGCTCGGCAGCAACGGCATCGCCTTCCTTTCCAAGCAGTTCGGCATCGAGCCGGTGCCCACCAACGTGGAACTGATGCAGAGCGCGATCGCTCGCTTCCCGCTGTTCCTGGTGCTGTTTGCGGTCGTCCTCGCCCCCGCCTACGAAGAGCTGCTGTTCCGCCGCGTCCTGTTCGGGCGCCTGTGGCAAGCCGGCCGCCCCTGGCTGGGCCTGATCCTCAGCAGCCTGGCGTTCGCCCTGGTCCATGAAGTGCCCGGTGTCAGCAAGAACTCGCTGCTCGGCATGGCGCAGCTGTGGCTGGTGTACGGTGGCATGGGCGCCGCCTTCTGCTGGCTGTACCGCCGCACCGGCACCCTGTGGGCGGCGATTGCCGCGCATGCGCTGAACAACGCGGTTGCGCTCGCCGCGATGGTGTTCTTGGGGTCAACGTAACGCCGTGCCCGCTTGACGAAAGATTAAGCAGGTACGCTACACACTGCGCACATGAACACGGGGGCGGACCCATGAAACAACTGCTGCTGGCTCTAGTCATCACCACCTTGGTCAGTGCCTGTGCAACCACCACCTCGCCAACCGGACGACGGCAGATGGTGGGCGGTGTGTCGCAGGCACAGCTTGACCAGCTCGGTGCGCAGGCGTTTGCCGAGACCAAGCAGAAAGAGAAGATCAGCACCGATGGCCGCCAGAACGGCTACGTGCAGTGCGTGGTCAATGCGCTGGTCGCACAGCTGCCGCCTCAGTACCGTGGGGTACGGTGGGAGACTGCCGTATTCGTCGACAAGGAACCCAACGCCTTTGCCCTGCCCGGCGGCAAAGTGGGCGTGAACACCGGCATCTTCACCGTCGCCAGGAACCAGGACCAGTTGGCTGCCGTGATCGGTCATGAGATCGGCCACGTGATCGCGCGTCACCACGAGGAACGCATTACCCGGCAGATGGGCGCGCAGACCGGCCTGGCCGTGCTGGGCGCGCTGGCCGGTGCCGCCTATGGCGATGGTGCCGCCAATACGGTCAATCAGCTGGGCGGCATGGGCGCGCAGGCGGCCTTCCTGTTGCCCGGCTCGCGGACCCAGGAAAGCGAGGCGGACGTGATCGGCCAGCGGCTGATGGCGCAGGCCGGATTCAACCCGGCCCAGGCCGTGGATCTGTGGCAGAACATGATGGCCGCCAGCGGCGGTCGAAGCCCGCAATGGCTGTCCACCCACCCCGATCCGGCCAACCGGATCCAGGAGCTGCGACGCGACGCGCCGGGCCTGGCGCCGGTCTATCAGCAGGCCCAGGCGGCCGGGCTGCGGCCAAAGTGCGGATGAGTGCGCAGTTCTATGCTGTATTGCAGCACATAAAACGATTTCTCACGCCATCTGTTTCTGATACGTTTGGCGGCTCAGATTTTTCTGACAGTCCGACTTTGCCGCTATCCGGCGGTTCGATCGAGGTGAACGATGATTTTCCGTAACCACAAAGCTGTGCTTTCCGTCCTCGTCGCGACCGCCCTGACCGGCGCCGTGGTCACCGATGCCTTCGCGCAGTCCTCGCGTTCCTCCGACCGTGGCAGCCGCGGCGGCAGCAGCAAGCAGGCCAAGGCCGAACCGCTGTACCCGAATGCGACCCGCCAGGAGCCGACCGCCAAGGCCTCGGCCAAGATGGGCAGCAAGCTGCAGAAAATGATCGACAGCTACAACAAGGAAAAGTTCCCGGAGACGCGCACGCAGGCTGACGCGATCCTGGCTGACAGCGCCTCCAACGAGTACGACAAGTCGCTGGCCGCGCAGCTGGCCTCGCAGGCCGCCTACCAGACCGACGACACCCCGGCCGCCATCGCCTACCTGAAGCAGGTCATCCAGTTCAACGGCCTGGACAACAACGGCCACTTCCAGTCGATGCTGATGCTGGGCCAGCTGCAGCTGCAGGAAGACCAGACTGCCGAAGGCCTGGCCACCCTGGACAAGTACTTCGCCGAGAGCAAGTCGACCAAGCCGGAAGAGCTGATCGCCAAGGGCCAGGCGCTGTACCAGCTGGAGCGCTACCAGGAAGCGATCCCGGTGCTGAAGCAGGCCATCGCGGGCGCTGCCGAGCCGAAGGACAACTGGAACCAGCTGCTGATGGCGGCCCTTTCCGAAGCCGGCCAGACCGGTGAGGCCGTGCAGGCCGCAGAAGCGCTGGCGGCCAAGAACCCGTCGGACAAGAAGGCCCAGCTGAATCTGGCCAACATGTACATGCAGGCTGACCAGATGCCGAAGGCCGCCGCGGTGATGGACAAGCTGCGCAGCAGCGGCCAGCTCACCGAAGAGCGCGAGTACAAGCAGCTGTACTCGATCTATGCCAACACCGAGAACAAGGAAAAGGACGTCATCGCGGTCATCAACGAAGGGTTGCAGAAGGGCATCCTGAAGCCGGATTACCAGGTCTACCTGGCGCTGGCCCAGTCCTACTACTACTCCGACCAGGTGCCGCAGGCGATCGATGCGTGGCAGAAGGCCGCCCCGCTCTCCAAGGACGGTGAGACCTACCTGAACCTGGCACGCGTCCTGCATGCCGAAGGTCGCATCCCCGAGGCCAAGCAGGCCGCCCAGCAGGCGCTGGCGAAGGGCGTGAAGAACCAGGCTGATGCCAAAAAAATCATCAACCTGAAGTAAGTAGGAATAACGCCTGAATGCCTGCTCAGTTGATGCGCAGGCGCTCAGGATTGGTATAAGCTTGGAGGTTCCTGCGGTGTCATGCACCGCTGATCAGGGATCCCGCCCCCGGGATTCCGGCCCCACTATTGAGCTCTTGGCGCATGACGGAACAACTAGTCGTTCACCGGTACGAACAACCCGATGACAAGGGGCTGAGCTGGCCTCGCATCGTCGGCATCGCGTTTGTAATTGCCCTGCATCTGGCCGCCTTCATGATGCTCCTGATTCCCGCCGTGGCTCCCAAGGCCGTCGCGGAGAAGGAGCGCAACGTCATGGTGACCATCGTCGACGCGCCGCCGCCGCCCCCACCGCCGCCGCCGCCGCCGCCGCCGCAGGATACTCCGCCACCGCCGGTGAAGAATCTGTCGCCGCCGAAGCCGTCGCCCGTACCGCCGCCGCCGCAGGCGCCGGTTGTCGACGTGCCGGAGCCGCGCCCGAACGATATCGTCACCCCGCCGTCGCCTCCGGCGCCGCCGGCACCGCCGACCTCGATCGAGGCCAGCGTGGACATCTCGTCGAAGGCCATGAATCCGCCGCGCTACCCGCCGGCAGCCTTCCGCGCAGGTATCCAGGGCGAAGTGATCCTGATCATTGATGTCGATGCCAGCGGCAACGTCACCAATGTCACGGTGGAAAAGTCCAGCCGTAACCGCGACCTGGACCGTGCTGCGATGGAAGCGGCTCGCAAGTGGCGCTTCAACGCCGCTGAAGCAGGCGGTAAGAAGACGGCAGGTCGCGTTCGCGTCCCGGTCAACTTTGCGCTGAACTGATGCGCCCGGGTGGCCGCCTGGCCACCCCCGCTCCCGGTTCGATTGTTTAGCTTAGCTACACCCTTTATCACCACACACAACAAAGGTAAGCGTCATGCTGCAGGAAATTTTCATCGCCGCTGCTGCCGGGGGCAATCCGTCCAACGCCCTGTCGCAGATGGGCTTCGAGCACCTGATCCACGAAATGACCACCAAGCCGGGTGATTTCGCGGTTTCCTGGGTCGTGCTGCTGACCCTGATCGCCATGTCGGCCATGTCCTGGTACTGGACCGTCATCAACATCTTCCGTGCCACCCGCCTGAAGAGCGCCGCTGATCGCGTCGTCAGCCTGTTCTGGGACACCCCGAACGCGCAGGACGCCATCCGTGCGATGGAAGAGCAGCCGGCTTCGGAGCCGTTCTCGAAGATCGCCCTGGACGCTGCCCAGGCAGCCGCCCACCACCAGCGCGCTGAAGGCGGTGCTACCGGCGGCGTCGGTGAGAACCTGAGCCGTTCGGAGTTCGTCGACCGCGCTCTGCGTCAGGCCGTCACCCGCGAAAGCAACAAGCTGCAGTCGGGCATGACCCTGCTGGCCACCGTCGGCGCGACCGCTCCGTTCGTAGGTCTGCTGGGTACCGTGTGGGGCATCTACGGCGCGCTGATCAAGATCGGTGCCACCGGCTCCGCTTCGATCGACGCCGTTGCCGGCCCGGTGGGTGAAGCGCTGATCATGACCGCGATCGGTCTGTTCGTCGCAATCCCGGCCGTGTTCGCCTTCAACTTCTTCAGCAAGATCAACAGCGCGACCATCAGCAAGTTCGATACCTTCGCGCACGACCTGCACGACTTCTTCGCCACCGGTTCGCGCGTCCGCTGATTGCGGCGCGCGTCACCCAGCGACGAA
>NZ_JBHHMJ010000115.1:0-1111 GCF_042136455.1 Stenotrophomonas sp. 3diitr2024 | reverse complement strand
TTTCCGCAGGAAAGGGCTCTGACCCCTTCGCGGGCGCCATCCACGCATGGCGTGGATCTACCGCACGCACCCGGCCACCGCCGCCACCCTGGGCCCCGCCAACCGGTACACGTCCACGCGTAGGTTATTTTTATACGGGTAAAACTGGGGGGCAGCTATTATCTGAAGCTGTTAAGAAAATTAAAGTACAAGATTATCAATCTAGACCGGTTGTAATTGATATTGTAGATCCGTTTTTAACGTTAAAAGGTTTGTATATGTTATATGAACGTAATGCAAATTTACAGCATGAGAAAGGTGAATAAATACGTATGAAAGATTATTTAGTAAAAGCGTTAGCATTTGATGGAGAAGTGCGTGCGTATAGTGTACGTACAACAAATACAGTAAGTGAGGCGCAAAGACGTCATGATACATGGAGAACAGCTTCAGCGGCACTAGGGCGTTCTTTGACTGCGGGTACAATGATGGGCGCAATGTTAAAGGGTGAGCAAAAGTTAACGATTAAGGTAGAAGGTAACGGTCCAATTGGCCCTATCTTAGTAGATGCTCATGCAAATGGAGATGTACGTGGTTATGTAACGAATCCGCATGTTGATTTTGAAGGAACAGAACAAGGGAAGTTACGTGTATATCAAGCGGTAGGTACAGAGGGGTTTGTAACTGTAATTAAAGATATTGGAATGCGTGAGCCGTTTATTGGTCAATCTCCAATCGTTTCAGGAGAATTAGGAGAAGACTTTACGTATTATTTTGCAGTTTCTGAACAAACGCCTTCTTCTGTAGGTGTTGGTGTTCTTGTAAATGGAGATGATAGCATATTAGCGGCAGGTGGATTCATCCTTCAAATTATGCCGGGTGCGCAAGATGAAACGATTTCATTTATTGAAGACCGTTTACAAAAGATTCCACCTGTATCAACGTTGATTGAACAAGGTCTTTCTCCGGAAGAGCTACTATATGCAGTTCTTGGAGAAGATAAAGTAAAAGTATTAGAAACAATGGATGTTCAATTTAATTGCACATGCTCACGCGAGCGTATTGAGAGTGTATTAATTAGTTTAGGTAAAACAGAGTTAGAGCAAGTTCGTGAAGAAGAGGAAGAGACAGA
>NZ_JBHHMJ010000113.1:0-345 GCF_042136455.1 Stenotrophomonas sp. 3diitr2024 | reverse complement strand
CAAGCGCGTGGTCTACATCAGCATGGAAAATGCCAGCCCGCTGGTGGCTGACCCCAGCCTGCTGTCGTTCTACCACCGCGCCGGCCTGCGCCTGCTCAGCACGGTGCACTTCGCCAACGCGCGGCTCATGAACCGGACCTCGGGCCCGGGTTGCCACGGAAACTGCAGGTGCTCATGAAAGTCCCCTCTGACATACGATCGAATGGATGTACCGCCCCCTCCCAGGGGCACGCACGGGCCTACCGCGAGACCAGCCTGCTGGTCGAAGTGTTGAGCGCGCAGCATGGCCGTATCGGCCTCCTTGCGCGTGGCGTGTCCACTGCCAAGGGCCAGGTGCTGCGCGCC